>CAUJGH010000066.1 GCA_963169575.1 Myxococcota bacterium
GCGCGCGACCTTGCCGCCCTCGCCCTTCGCGACCCCGGTCTGGAACCGTGCGGGCGTTCGGGCCGCGAAGACGTCGAGCGCGCGCTCGACGTCCGGATGGGGCACGAGATCCGTGAGCGTCACGAGCGTCGGGGGCGCCAGCTCGATCACGCCCTCGTCGCGCCGCTGCAACGCCTCGGCGGGCCGCATCCAGCACGATTCGTGGATCTCGCCGTGGTCGATCTCGACCTCGCCCTCGCCCGCGCGCGCCACGAAGAACCACGTGACGAAGCGCCGCATCTGGACCATGGGAGGCGTCCAATGGGCATAATGCACGATCGAGTCCGGATCGATCCGCAGGCGGCACTCCTCGAACGCCTCGCGAACCGCCGCTCGCCGCGCCGCGCCGATCTCGTCTCCGGGTGCGAGCCCTTCCCAATCCCCCGGATCGATCCGCCCGCCCGGGAAGACCGACATGCCGCCGAACGCGATCTTCGAGTTGCGCCGCAGCATCAGTGTCTCGAGCCCTGCCTCGCCGTCGCGCAGCAGGATCACGGTCGCTGCCAGGACCGCATCGTTCGAGGGCGTCGGATCACTCTCTTTCGTCATGATTCCACTCTCGACTTCACGCTCGGCTCCACCCTCGACTCGACGCTGGATTCCACGCTCGCTCCCGCCCGAGCCCCGATCGCGCGGCGGCCGTCGGCGGCCCGTTCGGATCCAATGGGCATGCGGGTCGGGCCAGCGTAACACGGGCCGCTCGGGATGCTTTCGGGGCCAGCACGCTGCTTCGAAGACGCCGGCAGATCGCGCGCGAGAACTCGCAGTCGAAGCCCGAATTCTTGCCGGAAGGGGAGCGAACGAATAGAGTCGAGCGTCCCCATCCGGAGCCCCGACGAATGCGTTTCTACGAATACGAGGCGAAGGCGCTCTTCCGCCGCCATGGCCTCCCGCTGGGCAAGAGCCAGCTGATCGAAGGGCCGGAGCAGGCGCGGACTGCGTTCTCGGCGCTCGGCGGCGGGCCGGTCGTCCTGAAGAGCCAGGTGCTCTCGGGCGGGCGCATGAAGGCGGGCGCCGTCCGGTTCGCCGACGACGCGGCGGCTGCCGAGGCCGCGGCCGCGGCGATCTTCCCGATCCGGGTGAACGATCAGGCCTGTCGCTCGATCCTCGTCGAGGAGAAGACGCAGGTCGAAAAGGAATACTTCGTCGCGATCACCTGGGACGGCCGCGCGAAGCGCCCGGTCTGCGTCTTCAGCGACATGGGCGGCATCGACATCGAGGAGGTCGCGCTCTCCCATCCCGAACACGTCTCGAAGACGCATTTCTCGACCATCGTCCCGCTGATGCCCCACGTCGCGAAGCAGGCCGTCGCCGCGACCGGCGTGACCGGCTCCGATCTCAACAAGCTCGCGCCGATCGTCTTCGAGCTGATGAAGATCTTCCTCGCCTACGACCTGACTCTCGCCGAGATCAATCCGCTCGCGAAGCTCGCGGACGGCCGCTTCATCGTCCTCGATGGCCACATCGACCTCGAGGCCGAGGCCCGCGGCCAACACAAGAAGCTGCTCGCCGACCTCGGCATCGGCGACGACGAGACCCGCCAGGCGCGCCCCCCGACCGCCTTCGAGCTCGCCGGCGTCCGCGTCAACTCCGCCGACCACCGCGGCGTCGCCGGCAACGTCGTCGAGTTCGACGGCAACCTCGGCCTCGTGATCGGCGCCGGCGGCGGCTCGCTGACGCTCTTCGACGCCGTCCGCAAGCACGGCGGGCAGCCGGCCAACTACTGCGAGATCGGCGGCAACCCGTCGATGAGCAAGGCCAAGGAGCTGACGAAGCTGATTCTCTCGAAGCCCGGCGTCGAGAAGATCGCCGTCATGATGAACGTCGTCTCGAATACGCGCGTCGACATCGTCGCCCGCGGCGTCATCAAGGGCTGCCTCGAGGCCGGCAAGGACCCGGCGGAGACGATCGCCATCTTCCGCATACCCGGCGCGTGGGAAGAAGAGGGCTTCAAGATCCTGAAGAAATACGGCGTCGACTTCTGCGATCGCAGCGTCTCGATGTACGACGCCGCAGGCCGCGCCGTCGCGAAGCTGCGGAAGTAGGGAGAGAAACCATGTCGATCCTCCTCTCCCGCGACACGCAGATCATCGTCCAGGGCATCACCGGCCGCGAAGCCATCAACCTGACCCGCGAGAACCTCGCCTACGGCGCGAAGATCGTCGGCGGCGTGACGCCGGGCCGCGCCGGCCGCGATATTTATGGCGTACCGGTCTACGACACGGTCCGCCAGGCGGTCTCTGCGAATGCCGAGAAGGGCATCCGCGTAACCGGCTCGATCGTGTCCGTGCCGCCGAACTTCACGCAGGACGCGATCTTCGAGGCCCTCGACTCGGGCATCGAGCTGATCGTGGTGGTGACGGAGAACGTGCCGCGCAAGCAGGTGGCCCAGGCCGTCGAGTACGCGGGGATGAAGGGCGCGCGCATCATCGGGCCGAACTGCCTCGGCATCATCTCGCCCGACGAGTGCAAGATGGGCGGCGTCGGCGGTCCGGCGGCGAATACGAAGCAGGCCTACAAGAAGGGCACGATCGGCGTGATGTCGCGCTCCGGCGGCATGACGACGGAGATCGCCTCGACGCTGACCGCGGCGGGACTCGGCCAGTCGACCTGCGTCTCGATCGGCGGCGATGCGATCGTGGGGACGACCTATGCCGAGCTGATGCCGTTCTTCGAGGCCGACCCCGAGACCGAGGCGATCGCGATCTACTCCGAGCCCGGCGGCCGCATGGAGGCCGAGCTCGCGGAGTGGGTGACGACGCATCGCTCGCGCCTGCCGATCGTCGCCTTCATGGCGGGCCGCTTCATGGACGAGATGAAGGGCATGCGCTTCGGCCATGCCGGCACGATCGTCGAAGGCAAGGAAGACACGACGGCCGAGAAGATCAAGCGGATGGAGGCGGCGTGCATCTCCGTCGCCGAGCGGATCGAGGAGATCCCCGCCCTGATCCGCAAGCGGCTCGCCGAGCGAAAGCGTTAGGAGAGGACATGCCCGGGACATTCATCGACGTGCGCGTCGACGCGAGCGTCGCCCGCGACCCCGAGATCGCGAAGAAGCTCGAGGAGATCTGCCCCGTCTCGATCTTCGCGGCGGAGCCCTCCGGCGTCCGGATCGTCGAGGAGAACCTCGACGAGTGCGTCCTCTGCGACCTCTGCCTCCCGGCGGCGCCGGCGGGCAAGATCCAGATCGTCAAGCTCTACGAGTAGGCCCGCCCAGGCGGCGCGATCCAACCGAGGAATCCGATGCGAAGCGCGAAAGACTTCTTCAAGCCCCTGGCGCTCGGCGCGCCGACGCCCCTGCGCGAGATTCCGTTCAAGCCCTCGCGCATGATCCATTTCTTCGATCCGTCGAACGCGAAGATGGCGGCGAAGGTCCCCGAGATCGCGAAGAAATGCGACGTCATGCTCGGCAACCTCGAGGACGCGATCCAGGCCGACAACAAGATCGCGGCGCGCGAGGGGCTCGTGAAGATCGGGCGCACGGTCGACTTCGGCGCATGTCAGCTCTGGACCCGGGTCAACAGCCTGGACTCGCCCTGGTGTCTCGACGACCTGACGACGCTCGTCTCCGAGATCGGCGACAAGGTCGACGTCGTCATGGTCCCGAAGGTCGAGGGTGCGTGGGACATCCATTACGTCGATCGCCTGCTCGCCCAGCTCGAGGCGCGCGCGGGGCTCTCGAAGCCGATCATGGTCCACGCGATCCTCGAGACGGCCCTCGGCGTCGCGAACGTCGAGGAGATCTGCAGCGCTTCCCCGCGCATGCAAGGCCTCTCCCTCGGCCCCGCCGATCTCGCGGCTTCGCGGCGCATGAAGACGACACGGGTCGGCGGCGGCCATCCGGGCTACCTCGTGCGCGAGGATCCGAACCCGGCGAACGAGAACGCGCCGCGCGCGACCGCGCAGCAGGATCTCTGGCATTACACGATGGCCCGCATGGTCGATGCCTGCGCCGCGAACGGCATCCTCCCCTACTACGGCCCCTTCGGCGACATCAAGGACGTCGTCGCCTGCGAGGACCAGTTCCGCAACGCCTTCCTGATGGGCTGCGTCGGCGCCTGGAGCCTGCATCCGGTCCAGATCGACATCGCGAAGAAGGTCTTCTCGCCGCCGGTGGACGAGGTCCTCTGGGCGAAGAAGGTGATCGACCAGATGGGCGACGGAACGGGCGCCGTCATGATCGACGGCAAGATGCAGGACGACGCGACGGTCAAGCAGTGCCGCGTCATGGTCGCGCTCGCGAAGATGCTGGCCGAGGGCGATCCGGAGCTGCGCGCGGCCTACGGCTTCTGACGAGCAGCGCAGCCCGAGGCGGAGATCGCCGCGGATCTCCGCCGCTTCGCAGGCGACGCTGATTTCGAGGCGCCGGCTGCGCAGATCGCCCGGTCGCGAGCAGGACGAGAGAAGGCGCGATGGACTCCTCGCCGACATCCGGGATCGGGGCCGGGCGACTCGCCCTCGTCGGCGTCGTGGCGCTCTCGATCATGGCGCCGGTGACGCTGCCCGTGCCGATCCTGCGCACCCTCGTCTCGGAGCGCTTCGAGGTCTCGGAGCTCCTGAC
>CAUJGH010000067.1 GCA_963169575.1 Myxococcota bacterium
CGACGGATGCAGTGGAGAGGAGCGCCGTATCGCCCGCCGAGCTGCCGCCCGACGTCGTCGCGATTCCGCCGGCCGGGGGCTCGGACTGACAGCCCCATTCGACGTCCGAGACCGTGTTGGTCCGATTCGAGCAGGAGTCGGTGACCTTGCCGACGAAGTAGTAGAAGCCGCTGCCGCCCGCCGGCGCGACGATGTAGGGGTTCGCGCCGCCGCCGATGGTCGCGGCTACGTCGTGGTTCGCGTCGGTCGTGAGGGCGCCGTGGGCGAGGCCGTCCGCCGTGGCGCCGCCGGTCGCGATCGCCGTGGCCCCGCCTTCCGTGTCGCAGACGTGGCTGAATTCGAAATTGCCCGGCGCGATCGTGTCGCTGAAGACGAAGTCCTGCAGCGGGGCGTCGCCGTCGTTGCGGATCCGAATGCGCCAGATCACGTCGTCGCCTTCGTGGCCGTAGACGGGATCCGAATAGCTGCCCGAGCCCTGGGCCGCGTCGACGTTGCGGCCCTGCTTGATGACGACCGGCTCGGGCTCGCGCAGGGGCAGGATGCCCGGTCCGGTCGAGGTCGTGTACGTCTCGCCGGGGGCACAGCTCGGCTCGAGGTTCAGGTCGGCGTCGATCGTGCGGTTCGCCGCGACGAGGCCTTCGTCGCCGACGGCGGCGGCGCGTTCGACGCCGAACTCGATGAAGAAGCGCGCCCTGTTGCCCGGGCCGCCGTTGCGACCGGGCATCTCGAAGCCCGTGCCCGAGAGGTCCCAGGTCAGGACGGAGCCGTTCGGGCCGGAGACGGCCGGCTGGACGGTGCCGGGGAGGGTGACGTTGGCGCCGGAGAAGGAGGTCGAGTTCGGGACGTAGGTGAGGCCCGAGGCGAGCAGATCCTCCTGGATCACGAGATCGGCGAAGTCGACGTCGTCGCCCGCGTCGAAGGGATTCTCGATCTCGATGCGGACCGTGCCGGTCGTGCAGAGCTCGCAGAAGGAGACGCTGAAGTCGTGATCGATGAGGTCGGCGGTGCCGAGCGCCGCGGGGCAGCTCGCGGGCACGCCCTGCGCGAGGGCCGGCGCCGCGCCGAGCAGGCCCGAGACGAGCGCGAGGATCGCCGCCGACGCGCAGACGATGCTGGCGCGCGCGCTCCCCGAACGACGTCGATCCACGCGGATCATGGGAATCGGTCCACCCGGATTGGCCTGCGCCGCACGCGAACGCGCTGCGCAAAATGGGGACCGAGAGACAGTCCGACCATCGGACTGGATTCCGGCGGTCCCGCTGTCATGGGGCGCCTGCGCGCCCTTTAGACCGGTAACTTTGCGTCACCACCTCTCGGTGGTTTTGCCCTTCCCTGCGAGCAGGGATTCAGAATCGGAGCGAGCGCGGGCCTCGCGATGTCGTTGCCTGGGGTTTTTGTTCGTCCGTTCCCTCTCCGGATCGTGTGACCGTCGTCCTTCTGCGCTCGAGTTGCTAGGTCGCTGGCAGGAAGTCGATCGGGTAGACGATGGTGACGGCGCTGATGCCGGGCTTCGCGCCGAAGTCGAAGGTCTTCACCCGCTCGACGACTTGCGCCGCGAGCTGCGGCGCCTTCATGTCGGTCGCCTTGACCTCGCAGAACGAGACCGAGCCGTCGGGCTGGATCGTGAGGCGCAGCACCATCTGGCCCTTGAGGGTCGGATCCTGCCGGAGCTCGCGGTTGTAGAGGCGGTAGAGCGCGGATTTGTGGCGGTCGAAGACGATCTGGATCTCTTCGTCCGTGCGTCCGAGCGCGGCGCCCGAGCCGCCGAGCGCGCGATCGCCGCCCTTGCCCTTGCCGTTCCGACCGCTTCCTGTGCCGTTGCCGGTTCCATTGCCCGAGCCGCTGCCGAACGTGCTGGTCGCGCGGGTCACGGCGACGGCGGAGAGCTCGGTTCCCGTCCCGCCCGTTCCGCGCGAGAGCGCGGCGACGTTGATGCCGCCGCTCGCGCCGGGCGCGTCGCTCGTCACCATCGAACGCTGCGGAAGACCGTCCGCCACCGCGTTCGGATCCTGGATCTGCGCGTTGGAGCCCAGCCGATCGACCGCGTCGTTCTTGGCGAGCCCCGAGAACTTCTCCCGGAAGGCGAGGATGCCGCGCGAGCCCGTCGGCTGCTTCGTCGCGGCCGGTGCCGGGTTGGATTCCGGTTGGGCCTTGTCGGCAACGGTCGGCGAGGCCGAATCGTCGCTCGAGTCGGCCGGCTCCTCGGCCTCCGTCGGCGCGGCCGGCTCGAGCTCGGCGACGACGGCGGGCGGAATCGGGATGGCCTCGCGCACGAGCTGGGTCAGCCGCTCCTGCTCCTCGAGGATCTCCCAGCGCTCCGGGATCGGGATGTCGATCAGCGGCAGCAGATAGCCGAGCGCGGCGCTGGCGAAGAGCATCGCGAAGAGCGTCTTCCGGAAGCGCCGATCGTCTTCCTGGCTGCGCGCCCAGGGCATGAGCGCCGGGCGGATCGTCGCGGCCTCGCCGTCCCGCTCGATCGCCCATTCGAACTTCTTCTCTTCGGCCAGGCGCTCGGCGTCGAGGATGTCGCCCGCGACGCGATCGGCGACGTCCTGCTGGAGCTCGATCTCCTCGAGCAGCAGCTGGCGCTGCTCCTCGATCCCGCCGATCTGCTTCGCGAACTCGTCGATCCGGCTGCGCGCCTGGCGCAGATGCTCGTCGATCGGGATGCCGGGATCGCGCCCTCCCCAGAAGAGTGCGCCGGCCCCCGACGCCTGGAGCTGCTCCAGCGCGTCGCAGGCGGATTCGAGCAGCCGCTGCTTCGGACGCTCCTGCTCGAGACTCTGGAGGGCCGCGTCGACGCCGCGCAGGTCGTCGACGAGCCCTTCGACCCGGACCCTCGCCTCGCGCAGGTCCCTTCGCAGGGCGGCGTCGTCCTCGGAGCGGATGTCCTGCATCGCTCGGCCCCGCTAGTTCTGCGTCAGCTGGGTCTCGGGCGACTTCTGCAGAACGGCGAGGGAGATGCGTGCATACCCCTCGCTCGTGCACGTCGACATGACCCGCTTGATCACGGTGAATGGAACGGAGCGATCGGCCAGGATCGTGACCTCCTGGCTGTCGGCGACCGCCTTGGTCGAGGTCCCGATGACCTGATTGCGGACTTCGGCGAGCCGGGCCGCGATGGACGGCAGGGTCGCGCCCGTGGCGGACTCGAGGTCGGCAGTCGCCGCGACACGCTCGCCCTGGACGGTCACGTCGGTCGCGCTGATGAAGACGACGACCGTCTCCCGCGGCTTCGTCTCCGTCACGGAGGCAGGCAGCGTGATCTGCTTCGGGGTCTCGAGCACCTCGGTGTTCGCGGAGTTCACGAGCAGGAAGAACACGAGGATGGTGAACGCGTCCATCAGCGACGTCAGGTTCATCTTCGGGACGTTCTGCTTGTTGCGCTGCATCCGCTCGATGCGGCGAGAGGTCTTCACGGTGCGTCTCCGATCGAGATGTCCGTGAAGAGCGCGATGCGCTGCGGCGGAGCCTCGCCGTCCACCGTCTTCACGGGCACCGTTCGCGCGCCTTCCGGCAGCGGGGCGCTGCGGACGACGTCCATCACCTGGATCAGGTGGTCGTATTCGATCCGGGGCTCGAGCAGGACGGAGGCCGACTTCGAATCCGGATAGTCCCGCTTCAGCGTCATCACCATCTCTCCGAGCGTCTCGAGATCGTATTCACCGTCGACCTTCGGCAGCGCGGCGATCACCGCCTCGCCGTTCGAGAGCTCCATCCCGTTCTCCCGAACGATGACCTCGAGCCGGAACTCGGGCGTCGTGTTCGCGGCGCCTCCCGAGCTCGAAGGCAGAGTCAGCTCGACGATCGTGATGCGCGAAAAGACGGCCGTGATCAAAAGAAACGGCACCAGGACCACCATCAGGTTCATGAAGGTGGTCATGTCGAGCTCGGGCGTGGACGCCGAGCGCCGGCGATAGTGGTGCCGCTTCGGCATCGGGATCAGGCCTCGAGTCGCCGCTTGGCGCTCGCCGAGATCACGTTGAGCGCCTTCACCGACGCCATTTCGAGGCTGTCGACGATCGCGCTCGTCTTCGCGAGCAGGACCTGGTTCGTGATCAGGAGCGGGATGGCCACGATCAGGCCGAAGGCCGTCGTGTTCATCGCCACCGAGATCGAGGCCGAAAGCAGATCCGCCTTCTCTGCGGGGTTGGCGTTCGCGACCGCGGTGAACGCGGTGATGAGACCCATGATCGTCCCGAGCAGGCCGAGCAGCGTCGCGAGGTTGGCTCCGAGCGCGATGTAGGGCGTCCGCTTCTCGAGCTGCGGGATGATCTCCATCATCTGCTCTTCCATCGCCGTCTCGATGTCCTCCCGGCGACGCACGATGCCCTGGCGATCGAGACCCATCGCGAGCAGCTTCGAGATCGCGGAGTCGTCCTCGCGCGTCAGCTCGCGCGCCTTTTCGAAGTCGCCTTCGACCAGCGCGGTCTGGACTCGCTCCCACGCATTCTCGTTGCGGCTGGTCACGCGCGTGAGCGTCAAGTAGCGCTCG
>CAUJGH010000068.1 GCA_963169575.1 Myxococcota bacterium
GTCGCGGGCCGCCCGCCGCGGACCCGTCCGATCGCGCCCTCGAGGCGGCTGCGCAACCGATTCGCGTCCTGCTTCAGCTTGCGCTCGGCCGTCTGCCAGCGCTTCTCGCCGTCGTCGCGCGCGCGCGCGACCTGTCGCTGCAGGTCCTGGACGTTCCGTCGCAGCTGGCGGAGCAGCCGGGGGATGTCCCGCTCGAGCCGCGCGAGGGCCGCATCGATCGGATTGCCGCGGGCGCTCGGGCTGCGCTTCGAACCCCGCTTCGTGGCGCTCCCGGCCCGGCTCTTCGTCTTGGATCGGGTCGCGGTCTTCCCGGTCTTCGTCTTGCTCGCTGCCAAACGTCGTCCTCCCGGCTCGCCGGGCCCGGAGCGCGTTAGTCGGGCACGACGAGGACGAGCTTAGGTCGCCTCGGCGGGCGATCCCAGGGGACAGCAGACCGGATCGCGTCGCGGGTCGGACGACGGCGAAGAGCGCTGTGTGCGGGACGAGGCAGAGGGGCATCGGCCGGCCCATGTGCCTGCCGAACCGGCGCGTTACCCTACGCCGCCGGGTCGTCCCATTCGTCCCGCCCTTGGAGAGGATCCAGAACCATGACGCGAATTCCCGTCCGCTCCCTCGCCCGCAACATCCTGGTCGCGCTGACGTCGGCGATGCTCTGCGCGGCGGCCGGCGTCGCCGCCGACTCAGCCGGCTCTGCGATCCCGAGGACGCCGCGCCCGGAAGGAGCGCGGGTCTATTTCATCACGCCGAAAGCCGGAGAGCAGCTGAAGTCGCCGGTCGTCGTGCGCTTCGGCCTCGAAGGGATGGGCGTCGCGCCCGCCGGTGTCGCGCAGCCGAATACGGGCCACCATCATCTGATCGTCGACGCCGAGCTCCCGCCCGCCGGCCTGCCGGTCCCGAAATCCGATCAATATCTCCATTTCGGCGGCGGTCAGACCGAAATCTCCCTCGAGCTGGCCCCCGGCAAGCACACGCTCCAGCTGCTGCTCGGCGACCACAACCACGTCCCCCACGATCCGCCGATCGCCTCGGAGCGGATCACGATCGAGGTCGTTCAGTAGATCATGGCGATCCGGGACGGCGACGCGGACGGACCGGACGAGCGCACCGTCGCAGAGGCCGGGGACGCGCCGGCTCGGACCCGGCTCATCGACGATGGCCGGACCGAGATCGTCGAGCCCGGCCCCGCCGCCGCCGAGAGCCACCCGAGCGAAGAGGCGACGGCGATCGCGACGGGCGTCGATGATCTCGCGCTGGCCGAAACCCGCGTCATCGACGAAGACGACAAGACCTCGCCGCCGCCGGTCGGCCGGGCGGAGCGCGGCCCCGCGGTCCCCGCTGCGCCGGCGGCCCCCGCGCAGCCCCGGCGCGTGGCGGCGTCGCCCGCCGCCGGAGATGCAGATCGCGGGCTCCAGCCCGGGACGATCCTGTTCGGCGAGTACGAGATCGTCAACGTGCTCGGTGTCGGCGGCATGGGCGAGGTCTATCGCGCGCGCCATCGCCGGCTCGACGAGCACCGCGCCATCAAGGTCATGCACGCCGAGCTCTCGAAACGCAAGGGCGCCTCGGAGTTCTTCTACCGCGAAGCGAAGGCGCTGCTGGCCGTGCGCCATCCCGCGGTCGTCCATTGTCACGACCTGCTCTCCGACGACGCGGGCCGCGTCTATCTCATCATGGAGATGATCGAGGGCGTACCGCTCTCGCGAAAGCTCTCCGAAGGGCCGCTCTCGCCGGACGACGTGGCGATCCTCGGCGCGCGCGTGGCGCATGGGCTCGCGGCGGCGCACCGCAAGGGCGTGATCCATCGCGATCTCTCGCCGGACAACATCGTCCTGCCGGGTGGCCGGGTGCAGGACGCGAAGATCATCGACTTCGGGATCGCGAAGCTGCTCGAGCAGGGCGAGGGCACGATCGTCGACGGCTTCAAGGGCAAGCTCTCCTACGCCTCGCCCGAGCAGCTCGGCTTCTTCGGCGGCAAGCTCGACGGGCGATCGGATCTCTACAGCCTCGGGCTCGTGCTCGTCGCGGCGGCGCTCGGGCGGCCGATGCCGATGGGGACGACGGTGATGGAGGCCGTCGATGCGCGGCGCAGCTTCCAGCGCCTGCCCGACACGGTGCCGGTCGGTCTGCGCTCGGCGATCCAGCCGCTGCTCGCGCTCGATCCGAAGGACCGCCCCCAATACGTCGATCGGCTCTTCGTCGCTCCTGGCGCATTCGACGAGTCGGGCGATCCGAGCGCGATCGTGTTTGCGCCCGCGGCCCCGGGCGCCCTCACTGCCGGCCCGGCCCCAGCCCGGGCAGGGGAGCGCGCTTCCCGCGGACCTCTCTTCGCCGGCCTTGCGGCGGGAGCCGCCTTCGCGGCCGCAGCTGCGGTCTTCGTCGTTCCGCAATGGGCCGGGATCCTTCCCGGTGAGAGCGACACGGAATCGGTCTCCTTGGAGGCTGCGAAGGCGGCGATCGCCGCCGTTCCCGGCGACGCGTCGGCGGATCCCGCGGCGCGGACCGAATCCCCGGTGCCGGCAGAGGTCGCCGAACCGGCGCCGCCCTCTACCAAACCGGCGCCGCCGCCTACCGAACTGGCGCCGCCGCCCGCTCCGCCGCCGCGCGCGGTCGCGGTCGCGAAGCCCGCGGCTCCGACTTCGCGCGGTCCTTCCGCGGCGGACCGGCTCAAGATCGTCGGCATGCTCCAGAACGCGAAGCTCGCGATCGGCGAGAACCGCCTGATGTCGCCTCCGGGCGACAACGCGTACGATCGCTACCGCAGCGTGCTGCGCCTCGAGCCGGGCAACCAGGCGGCGAAGAGCGGTCTTCGCGAGATCGCGTCGCGTTATGTCGCGCTCGCCAACGCGGCCGTCGACGCGGGAGACGCCGCGACGGCCCGAGAGCATCTGCGCCGGGCGCGCGAGGCAGACGCGTCGCATGCGGGGATCCGATCGGCCGAGCAGCGGATGCTCGGCCAATAGCCCTCGCGCGCGCGGGCGAGGGCGCGCGAGCTCAGTCGCGCGGGCTCTGCATCGCGTAGGAGCGGAGCAGCTCGCGCAGGCGCCCGACGTCCTTGGATTTCGCTTCGCGCAGCGCGATCGCGTAGGAGATCTTGCGCGCCGCACCGGCGTAGTCCCCTTCGTCGACGGCGCGCCTCGCCTCGAGCTCGTACTGATCCTCCGGATTCTGGAGGAACTCGACGAGCTTCTTGCCGATCGCACCCGAGATCTTGTCCGCGAGGCCCTTGTCGCCCGAGAGGATCTCGATGTCGGGCGGCAGCTCGACGAAATCGGTTTCCTGCTTGAAGTCGCCGAGCTGGACGCCCTGGCGGCCCTCGTCCTGGAATTCCTGGCGATCCTGCAGCGAGTCGGTGAAGACGACGCGACCGGAGCTCGCCTCGACGACGCGGTAGGAGACGGAGATGATGCCGACCTTGCGGACGGACGTGACGTCGAACTTCACGTCTTCGGTGATGTCGCGGAGGATCGTGGCCGCCGGCTCGGGCTGCTTCTTCCGGTCGCGCTC
>CAUJGH010000069.1 GCA_963169575.1 Myxococcota bacterium
AGGCGCGGTTCTTGGCTTTCAGGTCGTCCAGTGTCTTCGGCATGTCAGGTCGGCTTTGCGTCGGGCTGATTGTCGGGATGGGCGGAAAAGAAGGCGTCGTGCCGGGCGGCGAGGTCGGCCGCGGCGGTCAGCGCCGGCCAGGGGCTCAGGTCCAGGCTGTATCGTCGGGCGGAATAGACCTGCGGCACCAGGCAGCAGTCGGCCAGCGTCGGGCTGTCTCCGAAGGCGAAGGCCCCGCCATGTTTCTCGATCATCGGCTCCAGGGCGTCGAAGCCGTCCCGGATCGCGCCCTCGAGATAGCCGACGCCCGTGACGTCGCCGATCTCCCGGATCGGTACGCCCGCCTCTTGGAGTCGCGCCGCGATGCCCGGGTTCGGGCCGAGCCCGATCGCGAGGATGACGCTCTCCGCCCGGGCCGATGCGATCTGTCCTTCCGAGGGCGAGCTGCGGATCTCGTAGTCGACGGTCGTCTCGCCGATCTCGCGGACGATCGCGTTGGCCACGAGCCGAACGCCGTGCGCGCGCAGCTCGTGGAGGACCCGCCAGCGGCGCGGATGCGCGAGCTCGAGCCCGAAGCGCGGCCCCTCTTCGAGCACCGTCACCTGCCGTCCCCGCTCCGCCAGGAACTCCGCCAGCTCGAGGCCGACGAGCCCGCCGCCGACGACGACGACCTCCTTGCCGAGGGGCATCCAGGCCTTCGATGCCTCGCGCAGCAGACCCGGGCGGCCGGTGATGCCCGTCGCGCGGCCGGCGCGCACGGCGAGACGACCGACGAAGGAGAGCTTCTTCGAAGCGCTGCCGTCGCCCTGGCCCGTCAGCAGCGAGCGCAGGTCGTCGCCGTCGAAGACGTGCTCGCGCTGGACGCCCGGAATCGCGGGCTTCTCCCGCATCGCCCCGGCCGCGACGACGACCTCGTCGGGGGCGATCGCGCGGATCAGCTCGGGGCTCGCCTCGGTCTCGAGCCGGATCTCGACGCCGAGCTTGCGCACCTGCGTCTCCAGCCATTCGAGCAGGCGCTCGTTGGGCTCGTACACGAGCGAGGCGAAGCGCAGCGTCCCGCCGAGCTGGGCCGACTTCTCGCATAACACGACATCGTGGCCGCGCAGGCGAGCGAGCCGCGCCGCCTCGAGGCCCGCCGGTCCGCCGCCGACAACGAGGATGCGCTTCTTGCGGGGGCTCTCGTCTCGCTCGGCGGAGCCGATCCGGCTCTCGTTGCCGGTCATCGGATTGACGGCACAGCGGACGGGGCGGTCGAAGAAGGGCTGGGCGACGCAGGTGTAGCAATAGATGCAGGGGCGGACGTCCTCGGGCCGGCCCTCGACGAGCTTCTGGGCCAGCGCCGGGTCGGCGAGGAGCTTGCGCGCCATCGCGATGACGTCGGCCTTGCCGTCCCGGATCAGCCGATCGCCGAGCTCGGGCTCGATCCGGCCGACGGCGATCAGGGGCACTCGGATGCGCGCCTTGATGCGGGCCGCCTCTTCGACGTAGCCCGCCTCTTTATGGACGAGCGGTGCGTCGGTGAAGCCGGCGGCCGAGGTCGAATCGGAGTAGGCGGAGACGTGGATCGCATCCGCACCCGCCTCGGCGGCGAGCTCGGCGGTCCGCTCGGCGTCCTCGGGCGTGATGCCGCCCGGCGTCCGGAACTCACGGCAATCGATGCGCGCCCAGATCGGGAAGTCCTGGCCCGCGCGGGCCTTCGCCGCGCGCAGGACCTCGCAGAGCAGCCGCGCCCGGTTCTCGCGGCTACCGCCGTATTCGTCCTCGCGGAAATTCCAGGCGGGCGACAGGAACTCGGAGAGGAGGTAGCCGTGGGCTGCGTGGATCTCGACGGCGTCGAAGCCCGCCTGGCGCGCGCGCAGGGCCGCCGCCGCGAAGGCGTCGATGACCCAGGCGATGTCGTCCTTGTCCGCGACCTTGATCTCGGGCTTGCGACCCCCCGTGCCCGCGGCCGCCATGAGCAGGCCGATCTCTTCGCGGGACAGGTCGTTCGCCATGTCGTTCGCGCCCTTGAAGCGGGGCAAGGAAGGCATCAGCACGGGGCGGCCTTCCTTGACGTCGACGCGCGCGACCTTGCCGTGATGGACCATCTGGAGGGCGATCTTCGCTCCATGGAGATGGACGCGACCCGTCAGCTCGCGCAGACCGGGCAGGTAGTCGTCGCTCGAGATCGCGAGCTGCCGATGGGCGGTCGCGCCGCGGGGATAGGCGACGGCGCAGACTTCGGTGATGATGAGGCCGACGCCGCCGCGGGCACGCTCCTCGTAGTAGGCGATGATGGGCTCGCGCGCGTGCCCGTCCTCCTCGGCGATCTCGACGCCCATCGCCGCCATCGCGATGCGATTGCGCAGTCGAAGGGTTCCGAGCGTGACGGGAGAGCGGAGATGGTCGAACATGGGGAGGCCTCCGGCGGCGGAGCATAGGGGATCCGAAGTCGTCGAAGGAAAGTGGACATCCCAGGGAAGAAGCCAGCGAAGAAGCCAGCGAAGAAGGCAGCGAGCAGGGGGAAATCGGGCGTGGCGAGACTGCAGGGGAAGGTCGCATTCATCACGGGGGCGGGACGCGGGATCGGCCGAGGCATCGCGCTCGCCTTCGCCCGCGAAGGGGCCTCGCTCGGACTGCTCGAGATCGACGGCGAGCTGCTCGCCGAGACCGCGAAGCGGCTCGAGGCGCAGGGCGCGAAATGTCTGGCGATCGAGGGCGACGTCGCGACGCGCGCCGCTTGCGAGGCCGCGATCGGCCGGACCGTCGAGACCTTCGGCGGGCTCGACGTGCTGGTCAACAACGCCGCCTGGACGCCGACGCCGGGGCTGCTGCTGGCGGATTTCGACGATGCGACCTTCGCGCGCGTTCTCGAGACCAATCTCTGGGCGACGTTCTGGTGCATGCAGGCGGCGCATCCGCATCTCGCCCGCCGCGCGAAGGGCTCGATCATCAATTTCGCGAGCGGCTCGGGGACGCGCGGACAGGAAACCCAGGGCGCCTATGCAGCTGCGAAGGAGGGCATTCGCGGACTTTCGCGGGTGGCGGCGCGGGAATGGGGGCCGGAGGGCATCCGGGTGAACGTGATCTGCCCCTTCGCGAACTCGCCCGGCATGATCGACTGGTCGAAGCTCGATCCCGAGGGCCATGCGGCGGCGATCGCGCAGATCCCGCTGCGACGCGTCGGCGACTGCGAGGACGACGTCGGGCGCGTCGCGGTCTTTCTCGCGAGCGACGACTCGGCCTACGTCACGGCGCAGACGATGTGGGTCGACGGCGGCTCGGGCACGACGCGCTAGCAGCCAGACCCATGATGGCCGCGCGGCCGTTTCGGATCAGGCTCCTAAAGACCCAGCGCCGAGAGCTCGGGATGGTCGTCGGGTCGCCGGCCCGAAGGCCAGCGCAGCTTGCGATCCGCCTCTTCGATCGCGAGATCGTTGATGCTCGCGTATCGCAGGCGCATCAGCCCGTTCGCGGCGAACTCCCAGTTCTCGTTGCCGTAGGATCGGAACCATTGGCCGGCGGCGTCGTGCCATTCGTAGGCGAAGCGGACGGCGATGCGATGGCCCTCACAGGCCCACAGCTCCTTCACGAGTCGATAGTCGAGCTCGCGCTGCCATTTGCGGGCGAGGAAATCCTCGATCTCGGCTCGACCGACCGGGAATGCGTCGCGATTGCGCCAGCGGCTGTCTTCGGTGTAGGCGAGGGCGACCCGCTTCGGATCGCGGCTGTTCCAGGCGTCTTCGGCGAGGCGGACCTTCTGCGCCGCGCTCTCGCGACTGAACGGCGGGAGCGGGGGCCTCGGCGCTTCGTTCGCCCGGCGCGCCCGGAAGGGTGCCCAGCTGCCGGTCGAGACGTTCTCCTTCGCGGGGTCGAGCAGGCGCAGGCGGAGACCGAGAGCTGCACGCCGTCGCACGATCGACTCGACGTCGAATCGCCAGAGCCGCTCCGCGCCGTCGAAGAGATCGATCTCCGGATCGTCGAGGACGAGCTCCGTTCGCCCCGAGAGCTGCAGGACGTCGCCCGTCTCGAAATCGACGAAGACGAGCCCGGCGCGCGGCCGGGCGACGAGATTGCCGAGGGTGTTGAAATGGAGATTGCCCGGGAAGTCGGGGATCGTGAGGCGATCGCCGTCGACGCGTACGAAGCCGGGGCGCCCACCCCGATGCGAGACATCGACGCTCCGCCGCCCCGCAGTAGCTTCCCGCTCGCCCTCCCGGTCGGAATAGGATGCGATGAAGAACGTATCCGCCGCCTCGATCAGGGCGATCGACTCCGCGTCGAGCGAATCGAATCGTTCGACCTCGGAGCTGGATGCATCGACGACCGCGGGCGCTCGCGCTTCGCGCCGCTGGATGTACTGCGGACAGTTGCCGAACGACTGCTCGACCTCGACCGCGAATCCGCCGGCGCGCAGATCGCGTACACGGCCGTTCATCCGATTGCGACGGCGCGTCGCGAGCTCGATGCCGAGCAGACCGATGGCACCCCCTTCGACGAGACTGTCCCGCACGGGATCGCCGACGGCGAAGCCTCGATCGATCTCGAGGCGTCGTGGATCGGGCGAGTGAAGGAAGCCGGGCGCTCCTTCGAGCACGCTCGCCCACGGCCGTCCCGCGCCGTCGACGCTCCCGACGACGACGAAGGGGAGGCTCGAGAAGAAGGCGCGGTGCTGCTCGGGCATGAAGTCCCGGATCACGCGGCTTCCGACGATCGCCATGCGCTCCGCAACGCCGTAGAGGCGCTGGAGGCTGCGCTCGCCCGCATGCCAGGGGAAGGGCGCGCTCGCGTTCTCGTCTTCGCTCGCCATGGGATGGCTCCTTTCGTTTTTGCGTCTTTCGGGCTCCGCTCGGGAGCCCGGTCGCCCCATCCTCGATCCGGGCGCTGCGCCGTTGCGGCCACTCGCCCCAGCCCGGCCGCTGCGCCGTTCAGGCGGCCCGCCGCAGCCCGGCCGCCGTCGCCTGCATCGGGACGAATCCCGGCAGGCCTTCGATGCGCTCGAGCCAGGCGCGCACGTTCGGGAAGGCATCGAGCGAGACGTTGCCCTCCGGTGCGTGGGCGATGTAGGTGTAGCTCGCGACGTCCGCGATCGTCGGAAGCGCGCCGACGAGATGGGTGCGATTCGCGAGCTCGGCGTCGAAGATGCGGAGCAGCGCATGCGATTTCTCGATCGCGGCCTCCGCATCGTAGGGCGCGCCGAATACGGTGATGAGTCGAGCGGTCGCCGGGCCTGCCGCGATCGGGCCGGCAGCGATGCCGAGCCAGCGCGCAACGGCGGCGGCCTCTTTGGGCGCCTCGGGCAGCCAGTGTGCGGCGCCGTACCGCTTCGCGAGATAGACGAGGATCGCATTCGAGTCGGCGAGCACGAAGCCGTCGTCTTCGATCACGGGGACCTGTCCGAAGGGATTGAGGGCCAGGAAGGCGGGCTGCTTCTGCTCGCCCTTCATCAGGTCGACGTCGATGCGTTCGGTCGCGAGGCCGAGGAGCGAGAGCATCAGCTCGGCGCGGTGGGCGTGGCCCGAAAGGGGATGGCGATGGAGCCGGATCGGTTGGCCGGGCATGGAGACCTCCTCGTCCCATCCGGGCGCCCGATCGGCGGATCCGTCCATCGGATCCTGGCCCGTTCGGAGATCGCCTCGGCGGAACGCAGACGAAGATCGGGGCGGCGCCGCGAGGCGGGTAGAGCCGAGGGCTGCAAGGCCGGATTGCATCGGATGAAACACGGCCGGCGGCGCAGCCGGGCGCCGCGGGGCTTGCTGCGAAAGGTCGGGCGCCAAGGCGGGGCTCGGCGAGCGGTCCTGTGCTCAGTGGATGGCTGGATGATCGCGGAGCGCGCCGATACAGGCCTCGACGAATGCGCGCACCTTGCCCGGCGCCTTGCGACCTCCGGCATGGACGACGTGCACCGGCAGCGGATCGAGCTCGAAGTCTTCGAGCACGCCTTCGAGCGCGCCCGCAGCGACGAGCGCGCCGACCTGGTAGGAGAGCACGCGCGTCACGCCCGTGCCGAGGCAGGCCGCTTCGATCGCCGCGCGATTCGAGCTGACGACGAGGCGCGGCGTCGGGCGGACGACGACCTCGCGATCGCCGTCCCGGAAGCGCCACTCCGTCAAGAGGGAGCTCGCCGCGGACGCGACGATGGGCATGCGCGCGAGATCGTGCGGATGCTCGGGGCGCCCAAGCCGGTCGAGCAGGCTCGGCGCGGCGCAGACGACCCGGCGGACCTCACCGACGCGTTTCGCCAGCAATCCGCTGTCGGGCAGGTGCCCGATCCGGATCGCGACGTCGATGCCCTCTTCGACCATCGAGACGATCCGATCCGCGAAGACCGCGCGAATCGCGATGCCCGGCTCGCGCGCGAGGAACTCGGCGAGGATCGGCGTGAGAACGAGGTCGCCGAAGAGCACGGGCGCGGTGATCACGAGGGTGCCGCGGTTCGACGCTTGCGCGTCCGATGCGGATCCCTCGGCCGCCTCGAGCTCGGCGAGGATCCGGCGGCAATCGGCGAGGAAGCGCTCGCCCGTCTCGGTGATGCGGACGCCGCGGGTCGAGCGCTGGAGCAGCTTCGTTCCGAGGCGCTCTTCGAGGGCGGCGACCGCGCGCGTCACGCTCGGCGCCGAGAGCGCGAGCCGGCTCGCCGCCCGAGCGAAGCTGTGTTCCTCGGCGACCGTCTGGAACACCTGCATTTCCTGGAACCGGTCCATCGAACGAGCCTCCCTCAGCGCTCGAGAAAGCGCGCGATCTCGTCCGCCCGCGCATCCGCGTCGGCCTCGCCCAGCTCGATGATCCGTCCGAGAAAATCGCCCTGGAACATCAGCATGCTGAGGATGTCCCGCCCGCGCTGCTCGCGGGTGCCGAGGCGCCGCGTCAGGAAGCGAAAGAGCTTGGGGAGCTCGGGCTCGTAGTCGCGCGCGATCTCTCCGAGCTCGACGGAGGGGCGCAGGACCAGGAGATCGACCGGCCGCAAATTCTCCCCGGTCGGTCCCGCACCGGATGCGAGCAGCCGATTGACCCGCTGCAGCCGCAGCGCGTCCTGATCGAGCAGGTCGAGGAACACCGAATTGAAGAGCACGCCGAGCACCTGGGCCGGCGTCGGGTAGCGAACGCCTTCGCTGCGTGCGAGCGCGC
>CAUJGH010000070.1 GCA_963169575.1 Myxococcota bacterium
GCATCAGGGCTACATCGAGCCGCATGCGACGGTCGTGACGACGCGCGAGAACGGGCAGGCCGAGATCTGGTGCTCGACGCAGGGGCAGTTCGCGGTGAAGTCGATGATCGCCGTCACGCTCCAGCTCGATCCGAATCTCATCCGGGTCACGCCGTCGGAGATCGGCGGCGGATTCGGCGGCAAGACGACGATCTACCTCGAGCCCGTCGCGCTGCTGCTCTCGCAGAAGGCGCGGCGTCCCGTGAAGATGGTCATGTCGCGCGAGGAGGTCTTCCGGGCGACGGGCCCGACGTCGGGCACTCGCATCTGGGCGAAGATCGGGGCGAAGAAGGACGGCAGCTTCGTTGCGGCGGATACGCGCATGGAATTCGAGGCCGGGGGCTTCGCGGGCTCGCCGATGGGCGCGGCTTCGATGACGGTCTTCGCGTCCTACAACTTCCCGAACTTCCGGCTCGAAGGTCTCGACATCGCGCTGAACAAGCCCAAGGTCGCGGCCTATCGCGCCCCGGGAGCGCCGAACGCGGCGTACGCGATCGAGTCGGTGATCGACGAGCTGGCACAGAAGCTCGCGATGGATCCGATCGACCTGCGACTCAAGAACGCCGTCAAGGAAGGGGATGTCGCGTCCTATGGGCCGAAGTTCGATCGCATCGGCTTCGTCGAGTGTCTCCAGGCGGCCAAGAATCATCCGCATTACAAGGCGCCCCTCGCAAAGAACCAGGGACGCGGCGTCGGCGCGGGCTTCTGGTTCAACGTCGGCCTGCAGTCGAGCGCCACGGTCTCGCTCAACGACGACGGCTCCGCGGTCGTGCGGACGGGCAACCCCGACATCGGCGGCTCGCGCGCCTCGATGGCGATCACGGCGGCGGAAGAGCTCGGCATTCCGGTGGAGCGCATCCGGCCGCTGGTCGGCGATACCGACTCGGTCGGCTACTGCGATCTCACGGGGGGCAGCCGCGTGACCTACGCGACGGGCATGGCCGTGATCGAGGCGTCGAAGCTCGTGATCGAGCACCTGCGCGCGCGCGCCGCGACGATCTGGGGCTGCGAGGTCGACGCGGTCGAGTGGCGCGACGGTCATGCGATCGGGACCAACGGCGCGTCGAACAACAAGCCGCTCTCGCTCGCCGACATCGCGAAGCAGATGGGGCATACGGGCGGCCCGATCATCGCGAGCGCGTCGGTGAACCCGCCGGCCGCTGGCCCGGGCTTCGGCGTGCACATCTGCGACATCGAGGTCGACCCGGAGACGGGCCGCTCGACGGTCGCGCGATACACCGTCGTCCAGGACGCCGGCAAGGCCGTCCATCCGAGCTACGTCGAAGGCCAGCTCCAGGGCGGCGCTGCCCAGGGCATCGGCTGGGCGCTCTGGGAGGAGTACCTCTTCGACAAGGACGGCAAGATGGAGAACCCGGGCTTCCTCGACTACCGGATGCCCGTCGCGTCGGACCTGCCGATGATCGATACCGTCGTCGTCGAGGTCGCGAACCCGCTCCATCCCTACGGCGTGCGCGGCGTCGGCGAGACGCCGATCGTTCCGCCGCTCGCGACGGTCGGCAACGCGGTCTCGCGGGCGATCGGCGTGCGCATGCACCAGCTGCCGATGACGCCGCCGCGCGTGCTCGACGCGATCGAGACGAAGAAGGGCTAGCGGCGGATCCGGGGGCCGGAGCCGGGATGGCGAAGGTGATCTTCACGGGCGGCCTGCGGGCGTTGACGGGCGAGGAGTCCGTCGAGCTCGAGGCCGCCCGGGTCGTCGATCTCGTCGCTGCCCTGTACGCCCGCTATCCGGCGCTCGCCGGCAAGCTCGAGAACGCCACCGTCGCCATCGACGGCACGCTCCATCACGACGCCCGCTTCCAGGCCCTCCGGCCGGGGAGCGAGGTCCATTTCCTCGCGCCCCTCGCCGGCGGCTGATCGCGTCACGCATTCGTCGATCGCCTTCCCGATCCGGTCTCGCCATCGTCACGAAGTTTCACGCTCGTCTTCCCGTCGTCACGGAATCGCCACAAAGCTCCGGTTGAATGCCGCCGCGTTCGCCGATGACACGTCTGCAGCTCGTGCGCGAGCTGGTCGCCCCCCCCGGCCTCCCCGACGTGTCCTCGCCGGTCGCGGAAACCGGACGAATCGTGTCGTCGAGAGGGTCGAGAATCGTTTCTGTCGGAGCTGCTGCGGGCATGGCGCTCCTCCTTCGGGCTCGCTGCCGCGATGCCCGCCCGGGCCGACGATGCGGCCATGGCCAAGCTCCTCGAGATCCTGCGCGATCGCGGCTGGATCTCCGAAGCCGAATGCGAGGCGCTCTCGCGCTCGTCGGACCCGTCGACCGAGAACGCCGCGGCCGAGGGCCAGGCGGATGATCCGGAGGCGTCCGGACCGCGAGCGGAGCCGGATGCCGCTCCGGGGCAGGCACCGACCCTCGAGGCCGTCGCCGAGCAGGTCGAGGCCCAGGACGAGCGGATCGCCCGGGCAGAACAGGAGCTCGAGGACCAGAAGAAATCGTTCCTGCGCGTCGAGCAGATCACCGACGAGACCTCGTCGGATCGATTCGAAAAGCTGCTCGAGGGAAAATCGTACGAGCGTCTCTCGTTCGGCGGGTACACGCAGTTCCGGATCGGTGAGGTCCTCGGCCAGAATGGCCCCGACCTCGAGGTTCCCAACGATCGCTCCGTGCGCGACAACGAGGTCTTCACGATCCGACGGGGTCGTCTCAAGGTCAGCGGGGACGTGTCGGAGCATCTCTTCCTCTATGCGCAGATGGATTTCAACGGCTCCGTCGGAGGAGACGCGACGGCGCTGCAGATGCGCGACCTCTACGGCGACATCGCACTCGACGCGAAGCAGGAATGGCGGCTGTGATTCGGCGAGTCGAAGGTCCCCTACGGCTTCATCAACCTCCAGTCGAGCCAGAACCGTGCGGCGCTCGAGCGTGCGGACGCGTTCAACAGCGCCGCCGAGAACGAGCGCGATTTCGGCGCCTTCCTGATGTGGGCACCGGAGTCGGTGCGCAAGCGCTTCAAGGATCTCGTGAAGAACGGACTCAAGGGCTCGGGCGACTACGGTGTCGTCGCCGTCGGACTCTACGGAGGGCAGGGGCCGAATCGATCCGATGCCAATCATCTCCCGCACGTCGTCGGTCGCGCGACCTGGCCCTTCGCGTTCGAGAACGGCCAGATCGTCGAGGTCGGAGCGCAGTACTACTGGGGCCGCTTCGTCGCGGAGCCGGACGAAGTCGACCTCGGCGGCGGGCTGGTGACGCCGGACCAGCCCTCGAACGGGGCGACCGATCAGCGCGGCGGGCTCAGCTTCGTCCTGTACCCCCAGCCCATCGGGCTCGACGTCGAATGGAACGTCGGCGAGGGGCCCGAACTCGCCCCCGACGGCGATCGGATCGAGGCCCGGTTCCTCCACGGCGGCTATGTCCAGCTGAGCTACCGCCAGCCGACCTCGATCGGCGAGTTCTTTCCGTTCACGCGCTGGAACTACTATGCGGGAGGGCGCAAGTTCGCGACCAACGCGCCCCAGTCGACCGTGAACGAGATCGATCTCGGCTTCGAGTACTCGCCTTGGAAGGAGATCGAGGTCGTGCTCAGCTACACCCATTCCTTCGAACGCACGAACACGCGCTCCGCGCCGTACGACCAGACGAAGAACGCGGACCGGATCGGCGCCCAGGTGCAGTGGAACTATTGATTGTCCTACAAAGAGGGGCATGAGCGAAACCTCGCATGCCCTCGCCGGGGTCCGCGTCCTCGAGCTCGCCTCGGGAATCGCGGGCCCCTTCTGCGCCCGGCTCTTCGCGGACCAGGGGGCGGAGGTCCTCAAGGTCGAGAGGCCCGGCGCCGGCGACGAGACGCGCCGCTTCGGGCCTTTCCCGAGCGATCGGCCCGATCCGGAAGCGAGCGGCACGTTCTTCTTTCTCAATACGGACAAGCGGAGCATCGTTCTCGATCCCGATCTTCCCGCGGATCGGCAGCGACTCGCGGAGCTCCTCGGCGAGGCAGACGTCCTGGTCACGGGCAGCGCAAGTCCCTCGCAGGACCTGCTCGCCGCCTTCGGTCTGAGCGAGGATGCGGTCTGCGCCCGCCATCCCGAGCTCGTCGTGATCAGCCTCTCGCCCTTCGGCCGCAGCGGCCCGCTCGCAGGCTGGAAGGGCCATGACCTGAACGCCTATCACTTCTCCGCCTGCGGTGCGCGCTACTGCGGGAGGCCGGACGGCGAGCCCCTCGAGCACGGGACCTTCTCTGCGGATTTCTTCGCGGGCTATGCGGCCGCGGCCTGGGGCCTCGCCTGCCTGCTCGGTCGCGATCGGATCGGCGGCGGGCAATGGCTCGACGTCGCTTCGGCGGAGATCCTCGGCGCGCTCTTCGTCGGCGCGCTGAACGTCGGCGGTTATGCGCAGGACGGCCGCTTCGATCGGCGGACCGGCGGTGCGGGCATGGGGCTGGCTGCGCCGGCGGGCATCGTCGCCTGCCGCGACGGACATGTCTTGGTCATCGCGCTCGAGAAGGCGCAATGGCATGGCCTGCGCACGGCGATGGGCGATCCCGAATGGGCGAGGCCCGAGATCTTCGACGACATGTGGGAGCGAGGGCGCAACGCGGATCTGCTCTACGCGTTGATCGGAGAATGGGCGAGCTCGCGGTCGAAGGAAGAGATCATGGCCGTCTGCCAGGCGCACGGCTGTCCGGCGACCGCCGTCTACACGATGGCCGACCTGGCGGATCACCCCCATCTCGCGGCGCGCGGGGCGCTCGTCGAATTCGACCATCCGAAGCTCGGCCGCATTCGGAGCTTCGGACCGCCGATCCGGCTCTGCGATCCGCCCGCAGCGCCGCGCCGCTCGGCGCCGCTGCTCGGCGAGCACGGTCGGGCAGGATTCAGCGCTCGCGAGACATTGCCCCGGCTCGCGCTGCGCGAGGGCGCGCGCGATGCGAAGGCCGACTCGAAGGCGAAGGCGGACTCGCAGGCGAAGGCCGATGAGCAGGGGGCGGACGATCGAGCGCTGCCGCTGGCCGGGTTGCGGGTCGCGAATTTCGGCTGGGGGCTCGTCGGGCCGACGGCGGGGCAGCTGCTCGGCTTTCTCGGGGCGGACGTGATCAAGATCGAGTCGCGCGCGCGGCCGGACATCCAGCGCACGATCCCGCCGTTCTGGAACGGGATCCCCGATCCCGATCGCAGCATCCAGAACCACGCGTTCTGGGCCGGCAATCGCAGCATCGCGCTCAACCTGAAGACGGAGGAGGGGCGGGCGCTCGCCCGCGATCTCGTCGCCCGCTCGGACGTCGTGATCGAGAACTTCGGTCGCGGCGTCATGGAGCGTTTCGGGCTCGGCGCCGCGGCGCTCTGCGCGCGGGATCCGCGGCTGGTCTTCGCATCGCTCTCGTCGACCGGGCAATCCGGCCCGCTCGCCGCGCTTCGCACCTACGGCAACAGTCTCGCGAGCCTGGCCGGCCTCGACGGAATCACGGGCTCGGCGGACGGCCGCTTGCAGGCGATGGAGAACGCCTATGCGGATCCCCTCGGCGGCGTCGTCGGCGCGCTCGCGATCCTGCTCGCGCTCGCGAAGCGCGAGCGGACCGGCCGCGGCCAGGCGATCGACTACGCCCAGCTCGAGGGCGTGCTGCAGCTCGTCGGTCCGACCTTCCTCGACTTCGTCCTGAACGGACGCGTCGGCGGGCCCCTCGGCAATCGCCATCCCGTCGCTGCGGGGGCGCCGCACGGCGTCTTTCCCTGTCGCGGATCCGATCGCTGGATCGCGATCGCGGTGCTCGGCGACGAAGAGTGGGCGGGCCTCGTCGATGCGATGGGCCGTCCGGCCTGGGCGCGGGACGACGCATGGGCGAGCCGCGCCGGACGCGTCGCGGATACGGTGCGGCTGCACGAGCGCCTCGCGGGCTGGACCCGGGACTTCGAGCGCGATGCCCTCGCCGAGCGGCTCCAGCGCTTCGGCGTCGCGGCGAGCCCCGTCTGCGACGTCTCGGACCTGCTCGATCATCCGCACTACCGGGCCCGCGGCACCTTCATCGAGGTCCTGCATCCGCTGGGTTTTCCCGAGACGATCTACGGGGCCTACGTGAAATGCAGTCGGACGCGGCCCTCGATCCGGCCCGGGCCTTCGATCGGCGCGGACAACGAGGCGGTCTTTCGCGGGCTGCTCGGGCTCTCGGCAGCGCGTTACGAAGATCTCGTGGCGCGCGAGATCATCCATTAGGCGGTGCCTCGGGCGGGGCCCGGCCGGCCGGCGCGGGATGCCGCGAAGGGGAGGAGCAGCTCTTGGTTCACGTCTGGGCATCCATCGATCTGGCTCTCCCGCTCGCGGGCATCGGCGAAGCCGCGCGCCGCGCCGAGGCGCTCGGCTTCGACGGCCTCATGGTCCCCGACGTCATGACGGACGGGTTCCTCGCGGCGCAGGCCGCGATCGCCGCGACCGGGCAGATCCGCGTCGCGACGAGCGCGGTCGTCGCGTTCGCGCGCTCGCCGATGGTCGTCGGCGTCGCCGCCTGGAACCTCCAGGCGCTCTCCGGCGGCCGTTTCCACCTCGGCCTCGGGCCCCTGATCCGGACCAACATCGTCGAGAAATACGGCATGCCCTGGAGCGCCCCGGCGCCGCGCATGCGCGACTACGTCCACGCCCTGCGCGCGCTCTTCGATTGCTGGCAGAACGGCACGCGCCTCGATCATCGCGGCCCGCACTACCAGCTGACCCGCATGCAGCCCTTCGTCGCGCCGCCCGCGATCGAACATCCCGAGATTCCGATCCACATGGCCGGCATCGGGCCGAACATGACGGCCGTCGCCGGCGAGCTCGCCGACGCGCTCATCACGCATCCGACGAACGTCTCGCCGCGCTTCCTGCGCGAGCGGGCGCGGCCCGCTCTGGTGCGGGGCGCGGCGCGGGTCGGGAAGGATCCGCTGCGCGTCGGGCTCTTCGCGAACCCGCTGATCGCCGTCGGCCGGGACGACGCGGCAGTCCGGGCGGAGCGCGAGCGGCAGGGGGCGCTGCTCGCGACCCTCTACTCGACGCCGAGCTACTGGCCGGCGCTCGAGCTGCACGGCTGGCGCGAGGTCGGTGAGCAGCTGAACGGGCTCGTGCGCGCGAACCGCTGGGACGCGCTTTCGGCGCTGCTCTCGGAGGAGATGCAGGGCGAGCTGATGGTCAGCGCCCGCTGGGACGGGCTCGCCGCGGCGCTGCGCGCGAAATATGCCGGGATCGCCGAGGCGATCGTACTGCCCCTGCCGATCGACGCCGGCAGCGATCGGATGCTCGGCGAAGTCGTGACGGATCTGCACACGGGCGAGTGGGCAGCGGGCTCGGGAGCCCCTTGACGCGGCGCGCCCAGGCGCGTTGACTCTCCCCGCGTCCGTTCGTGCGCGGCGGCC
>CAUJGH010000071.1 GCA_963169575.1 Myxococcota bacterium
GAGCCCGTGGGCCCCCGCCGGACCGGGTCGATCACGCCCGAACGATCAGTTGGCGCAGATCCCGAAGGGGTCCGCCGCCTTGACCGCTTCGAACACGACCCTGCACGCCGCAAACTCTTCCGGCGTCAGGGTGTCGATGAACGAGTCGAAGAAGATCTCGCTCGACGGACCGCCGCTGATCGACGACCCAAGAGCGCAATTAGGGCTTTCTACCTGGGTTGCCCACGATGCGATGCCGCCAGCAACAGGATCCTCTGAGTACTGGACCAAGTACAGGGAATCGTCACATTGTACGTCGACGAGCGAAGCGCTGTACTGTGCGGCGAATGACTCCGCGTTGGCGATCAGCGCCTCGATGGTGGCCGGGGCCGCGGGATTGCCGGCGCCGAGGCACGGGCAGGTCACGACGGCCGGCTCGCAGGCGTCGCCTTCCGGCGTCGCGGGGTTGGCATCGGCCTGGTCGGCGTTCGCGACGTCCGGGCAGTTGTCGAGGCCGTTCGGCACGCCGTCGCCGTCCGAGTCCTGGCAGGTGGGGAACGGCGTGTCGCCGAGCGCCGTCGTGATCCTGCCCAGCACGCGGTTGCAGGCCTGCTCGCTCGCCTGGGGATTCGCGTCGTCGCAGTCCATGGCCTCGCAGTAGGCCTTGCACAGGCCGTTCACCTCACCCGTGTAGCCCCACTTCGTGCAGATGTCCTCGACGGCGGGCGTCTGGCCGTCGGCGGTCTGGGCGGTGGCTCCGGTCGCCAGAGCGAACGCGAGCACCAGCGTCGGCGCCAGGAAATGTGAACAGGATCGGATCATGGGAAGCTCCTCTCGAATCTGCGGTCGGGTGTCGCGCGGCTCCAACCGAACCCTTCGGCGTGGGTGCGTCGCCCTGGGACCGTCGCCCCTGTCGCCTTACTACCCCCCGGTTTCCACCGACGAAAGCGACGAATCGTGACGCTGACGCCGTGCCCGGAAGATCGTTTCGAGGGATCACCTCACCCCGATCCGAGATCGCACGGTCGAAGTTGGAACCGTGGATTCGTGTTCCGCGACAGATTCAGCCTCTACAAGAAGATGCGAAGGCTGGGGATCGGATGAGGCCGGGCGGTCTGGCGGAGGCGGCTGCTTTCGGACAGACGGTGCGCATGAAACGTACGAATCTTGTGCTTGATGAGGATCTGTTGGCCGAAGCGACGAGACTCTCGGGCGAAAAGACGTACTCGGCCGCTGTCATGCGGGCGCTTCGGGATTTCGTCCGGCGCGCCAAGGCGCGGCGGATCCTGGAGCTGCGCGGGTCCGGCCTCTGGGAAGGCGACCTCGCCGCGATGCGTCGCGACAAACGACCCGAGGAAGAAACCGAGGAAGAAGGAGCCCCGTGATTCTCGTCGACACCTCGGTTTGGATCGCGACGTTTCGAAACCGGAACCCTCTCGATCTCGAGTCCGTCGTCGACTTCGACGAGATCGTCACCTGCCTCCCCGTGATTCAGGAAGTGCTTCAGGGCTTTCGGGACGAAGGCGCGTTCCGGCGCGCACGCGAAGCCATGCTTGCGCTCCCCGTCGTGGGGTCCCCGATCGAGGAGGATCTCTTCACGGACGCGGTCGATCGCTACCGCGTCGCCCGGCGAGGCGGCCTGACCGTGCGCTCCTCGGCGGACTGCCTCATCGCCGCTTGCGCGATTCGCAATGATCTGGAGGTCGTTCATCTCGATCGCGACTTTCGTGCGCTCTCGACGGTCTCGCCTCTTCGACAGCGAGCCCTTTGACTCGCTCGGGAATTTCGTCCGCTTGGGACGGACACGACGAGTGTGATCCGCCGCGCGCGGCATCGCGCCCGATCCGTGATCGACACCTCCGCGCTCGCGGGTATCGATGAGCGTACCCAGATCTGGCGAAAGCCATCATTCGACGTCGATCGCGATCGTCCGGCAGACATTGCGACGACGCCCCCCTCGGCGGGGATCGGATCGCGCGTGACGCCTAGCGCCGCTGCGCCGACGTCTGGCGGGTCGACACCCGCATTCAGGCGCGATCCGACGCCTGCTCAGCCGATTTCTCTCGCTCCGCCGGCCTCGACTCGCTGGAAGCGCGCGTAGTCGATGACGTGCGCGAAGCCCATCCGCTCGTAGACCGGACGGCCCATGGTCGAGGCCTGCAGGCTCGCGACGTTGCAGCCGGCCCGGGCGCCGGCAGCGAGCGCGGCCCAGGTCAGCGCTTCTCCGTAGCCGCGTCGGCGCCAGTCGGGAAGCGCCGATACCCAGTAGATGCCGGCGATCGCGCCGGATCGAAAGAGCATCGAAGTCGCCACCGGCTTGCCGTCGACCCGTCCGAGCAGCGCCTCCATCTCGGGCCGCGCGAGGAACGCCGGCGAGAAGATCGCGGCCCCGCCCTCCGCCGGAAACCCAAAGCCGACTGCCGCCGTCTGGATGAACGCCGCGCGGTCGCGCTCCGTCTCGACGCGTTCGATCACGAGCTCGGGCGGCGCTGCCGGAATCGCGGGTATCGGGGCGAGCGCCAACCCGGGGACTGCGGCCTCGACGCGCTGGTAACCCGCCGCATGAAGCGCATCTTCGAGGCGCTTCTGCGCATCGTCGCGGCCATCACGGCCATCACCGCGACCGCGGCCATCCCGGAACTCGACGGTGAAAGGCAGAGCGCGTTCATCGAAGAAGCGGGCGGCGGATTCGATCAGCGAGGCCGGGGCGGCGAATGGGCGCCGCGCGTGGGCGATGTTGAAACGGGCGAGCGGCGCGCCGCAGGCGACCAGAACGACGTCCTTGCGCTCGGCGCTTTCGCCCCGGGCGGAGGAGCCCATCAAGGCGCCGTAGCAGGCGAGATAGTTGGTATCGAGCGCCGCGAGAGTGCGCTCATCGGTCGAGTCGTCGGGAGGGCTCAAGTACGGAACCTCGCAGGCGCAACGCCGAACCGAGCGCGGCGGGCCCGTGCAGCGCTGCCCGCCCTCCCGAACCGATCGTGGCCTCACCAGTCGCGCGCTGCGGATCCGCTTCGCCCTTGCCGCACGCCTACCCCCGCCAGCAGTGCCCCGAGCAGCGAGAGCCCGAGCGCGCCGGACGACGGGACTGCCGGCGGCGGCGGCGGCACGCTCAGCGGATCGAGCGGATCGCTGCCAGCGGCGATCTCGAAGCCGTCGTCGTAGCCGTCCCCGTCGCTGTCGGAATCGCGGTAGTTGGGCGTGCCGTCTCCGTCGGTGTCGTCGTCGAGCCAGTCGAGGTTGCCGTTCGCGTCTTCGAGGGCGGTCGGCCAGCCGTCGCCGTCGTCGTCGGGGTCGAGGGCGTCGATGATCGTATCGAGATCGGTGTCGCGGGGGGCCTGCGGATCGCCGACCTCGATGCCGTCGGGGATGCCGTCGCCGTCGCTGTCGGCGAGATCCGGGTTCGTGCCGAGGGCGAGCTCGACGCCGTTCTCGAGGCCGTCGCCGTCGCGGTCGTCGACCTCCTCGGTCGTGTCGTTCGCGTCGGTGCAGCCGTCGTCGGCGAGGTCCGTCAGGCCGTCCCCGTCGTTGTCCACGAGATCGCTGCACGCCGTCAGACCGAAGAGCTGGGTCTGCGCGAAGGAGACCGTCTCCCGGGCGATCTCCTGGCCGATGTGGCGTCCCGGGATGTCGTCGGCCGGCGGATGGATGCCGCCCCACATGCGCGAGAGGCTCGTCTGATCGGACGCGTCGTGATAGGTCGCCCATTGCAGCACGATCGGCACGCTCGGCCCGTCTTCGAAGACAAGGAACTCGTTCTGCGGCGCAGGGAACTCCCCGAGGCCGCCGGGGAAGTACTTCGAGCCCGTGACGAGGGTCATCAGCTCGGAGGCCGCGCGGCTGTAGGTGCTGTGGCCCGAGAGGTAGCCGGCGAAGGGCGGGGTCACGAAAGTGGGCCGCTGATAGGGCCACCAGTTGTCGGCCAGGATCCAGCCGACGCCCGCGACGTCGGTCTCCTCGTTCTGGATGAAGCCCGGGCCGCGCCAGGCGCGGACCGCGATCTTGCCGATGTGATCGACGAGATGTGCGTGGCGCTCGCCGGGCGCACTGCTCTCGGCCGTCACGACCTCGATCGTATTCGGATGGAGCGGGATGCCGTCCGGGTGGTAGCTCGGCCCCTGCGGATCCGAGGACTGGCCGTTCTGGGCGAGATAGCGGATCGCCGAGATCGGGCGCGTGTAGTCGTACCAGCCCTTGATGCCCCAGGCCGAGATCGCGACGTCGTGCATCGCGCCGCCGAGCATGAGGTAGATCTTGAGGTCCCACTCGAGGTCGTCGACGATCGGCCCGACGCCGCCCATGCGCTTCTCGAAGAGCGGATGATCGGCGACGTAGTTCGCGATCGTGAACCAATGCCCGGGCGGCGTCTCCGACGCAGGCCCATCGGCCCAGAACTCGGCGAGCACGCGCGTGTAGTCCCCCCGCGGCACGATCTGCGGCGCATAGGGCTGGCCGGTCACGGGATTGACGGGATGGCCCGTTCCCCAGTCGCCGCCGCCGTCGATGTCGTAGTACTCCTCCCATTCGTCGACTTCGGGGAGCGGGCTGTTGCCGATCGAGCCGGGCGAAATGTCGATCATCACGCCGTCGCTCGGATCGAGCTGCGAGCTCCAGACGACGTCGAGCAGGACGCCGAACTTGAAGTAGTCGTCGCCGACGCCGCCGAGCAGCGGCGGCGGGCCCGGGTCGTGGTAGACGGGATAGTCGAAGCCCTCGCGATTGAAGATCGTCGCGTCTTCGGGCTGGAGCGCGAAGGGCGTGACCCGGCCCCATTCCGGCGAGAGGAAGGGCGGGAAGCCGCCCGGGATCGGATTGCCCGACTGGTCGATGAAGAAGTCGAGGGCGAGCGGCTGCCAGCGGTTCGGATCGACCTGCGTCGGATTGCCCGGAAGCGCCGGCAGCAGCGGCGGATTGATGGGCTGGTAGCTGAGGTTCGCGAATCCGTTGGCCTCGTTCGAGCCGTCGGCCGCGCCGAACGCGATCCAGGCGGCGGCGACGCGATTGCCGACGGCGGCGGCGCTCGGGCCGTCGGTCGTCGTGATGCCGACGTCGTAGCCG
>CAUJGH010000072.1 GCA_963169575.1 Myxococcota bacterium
GCTCGATCCGATGGCGATCGTGCTCGAATACCGGCCGGGCGAGCTGCTGTCGAGGCGCCTCGCGGGTCGCGTTCCGACCGGCTTCGTCGCAGAGCTCACGGCGACCGTCGACGAGATGCATCGCCGCGGCGTGGTCCACCTCGATCTGCGCCATCGCAGCAATCTGCTCGCCGGCGTCGACGGGCGCCCCGTACTGATCGATTTCGCGTCGGCGCTGGTCTTCGACGTCTCGACGCGCTTCGGTCGCCAGGCCGTCGAACGGCTTTCGGTCTTCGACCGCCGTGCACTCGGCAAGTGGCGGGCGAGGTTGGGCTGAGAAGCGCTCACGCGACCGGCTCGGGCAGCTCCGCGGGCTCTCGCGCGGCGAGGCGACCGATGTAATGCCGGAAGCATTCGAGCGTCAGGCGGGCGTCTTCGAGCGCCCGATGCGCGACGCCGCCTTCGCCGAGGAGTCCCGCCGTCGTCGCCGCCTGACGCAGCGAGATCGAGCGCGCCGGTTCGCCGGCGACGAGCGACCACGAATAGTAGAGCGTCGCGAGATCGATCACGTGATAGTCGAAGGGATAGGCGATGCCGCATTTGCGGAAGGCGCGCTCGAGGAAGAGCACGTCCATCCGCACGTTCTGGCCCGCCGGGACGACCTTCCGGTCGCGGGGCAGGAGGGCGACGATCTCGTCCAGCACCTGCCGGAGACCGGGCGCTTCGGCCCAGAGCGCCGCGTCGTAGCCGAAGATCGCCGCCGACTCGGGCGTGATGCGCTCGGGCCGGGCGCGGACGCGCCACTGCCCCGACGCGAGCTCCTGCAGGCGCGCGTCGGTCACGATCACGCCGACCTCCGTCAGATCGTGGAGATCGACGTCGAGGCCACCGAATTCGCAGTCGAGAAAGGCGAAGACGAGCTCGCTGCTCATGCCGGCCTCGGCCCTCGCGTCGCGCGGCGAGCCGCCTCGGGCGAAAGCGGCAGGGCGGCGATGCCGGCGGAGAGGCGGGCGGCGTTCATGGTGCTCCCAACGGGACTCGAACCCGTGTTTCAGCCTTGAGAGGGCCGCGTCCTAGGCCACTAGACGATGGGAGCGCACCGCGAAGGCGCGCGAGACTAGCCGCGCCGCCAAGCGGCTGTCAACCCGAGGGGTCGATTCCGTTCGAGCGGGTTCGGAACGTTCGCCTCGGGCCCGAATTCGGGTCGACGATGTGCCCCGTTTCGTCGCCAAGGAACGCTTTTCGCTGCCCCGTGGCCGTCGTCACGCCGCAAAACGTCCCCGGTCATGCCGACCTGACCCGGGGAACCCGGAGCAATGCCTCAAGGGTGCGAAATCTCTTGCCGATGGGCATCGCATTGTGTGTCGGCTGGCACGCGGGTTGCTCTCGTCCCGTCGGATGGGCGAGACGGACCCTTCGTGACCTGGCCGGCGGCCCCACAGGGAGAGTGTCGATGTCGAGACTGAACGTGAAGCGAACGCAGGGATTCACGCTGATCGAGCTGATGATCGTGGTTGCGATCCTGGGCGTCCTCGCAGCGACTGCGATCCCGTCCTTCCGCAACTATCAGCTCTCCTCGAAGCGAACCGAGGCCTACGCCAACCTCTCGGCGCTCGCCAAGACGCAGAAGGCCTACTTCGCGGAGTTCAATGAATTCGTGGGCGTCGAAGCGGAGCCGTTCGCGACGACCAGCCTGCCGCCGACCAGCACCAAGCGCAGCAAGGACTCGATCGCGACGGGCTTCGAGGACGTCGGATGGGTTCCGGACGGCGACGTCTACTACGACTACGACACGGCGACCCCTGCCGAGCCGTGGAACGCGACCTGCACCTGCACGGAGGCCTGCTTCACGGCGACTGCCTACGGCGATCTCGACGGCGACACGGTCATGTCGGCGATGATCTACGTGCATCCCGATACGCTCGGGAACGACTGCGAGTCCGGGTACTTCAACTACTCCGCACCGCTCGACGGAAGCGGTGGGCGCGTCTACGACGCGGTCGCCCGCGTCGTCGGTGTGTCGAACGAGTACTAGTCCGCGCGCTTCGCTCCGGACCTTCTCGGCGTCGGTCTGCCGGAATCCACCCGAGCCGCCGCGCCATTTCGACAGCGTGAAAAAGGGGCACGAGTTGTCGAGACCGAAGTGGATGCAAGAGCGGAAGTGGACGCAGCTGGCCCTGCTGATCGTCTCCGTGGGCTGCGTCGGCTGGGCGCATGCGCGGCTGCCGATCGAGCGGTCGGCCGGGGAGAGCACGGGCTTCGTGCCGGATCCGAAGCAGGTACGGGCGCTCGCCTTCGGGTTCGATGCGATCCTGGCGGATCTCTACTGGCTGAAGGCAGTCCAGGTCGTCGGCGGTACCGAGGGCGTCGACCACGGGCGCGCGGACTACCTCGGCAAGCTCGTCGACGTCGTCACGACCCTGAATCCCGAGGTCGCTCAGCCCTCCCGCTTCGCAGCGGTCTGGCTGACCCACGACGAGCGCCAGGTCCGCGAATCGATCCGACTGCTGGAGCGCGCCATCGTCCACCATCCGGACGACTGGCGGAATCATTTCTATCTCGGATTCGCCCGCTTCTTCTACCTCGGCGAGTACGCGCTGGCGGCCGAGGCGCTCGAGCGCGCAGTTCGGCTCCCCGGAGCGCCGGCCTATCTCCCGCGGCTGGTCGCGCGTCTCCATGCCCAGTCCCGCGACATCGAAGTCGCCGAAATCTTCCTGCGCGAGATGCTGCGCAACAGCCAGGACCCCGAGGACCGGGCGCAGATCCAGATCGCGCTCGACGAGATCGAGATCGAGTACAAGGCCCGGCATCTCGAGACGGCGCGCAGCGCCTATCGCGAGCGCACGGGCCACGACATCACGGCCGTCGAGGATCTCGTCCGCTCGCCCCACCGAATGCTCGAGAAACTGCCGAGCCCCGAACCCGACGCGATTCCGGCGTCGTTCTCGCGGGGCTCGGTCTGGAAGATCGATCCGAAGACGGATCGCATCGTGTCGAGCTATCTGGGCCGGCGCTACGAGGTTCATTATTCGAAGTTCGACAAGGAGCGGCTCGAGGCCTGGAAGCAGGCGCGCGGCGGCGCAGACGAGTCGGGAGGAGAGCAGTGAGCGGGCAAGGGCATGAGGTCGTCCGCGCCGAGAATCTGGTCAAGGATTTTCGCGTGGGCTTCGGCATCCGGAAGCGGCGGGTCCTCTCGGACGTGAGCTTCGCCGCGCACGAAGGGGAGATCTTCGGCTTCGTCGGGCCGAACGGGGCCGGCAAGACGACCACGCTGAAGGTCCTGATGGGACTCGTGCGGCCGACCTCGGGGAGCGCCTCGATCCTCGGCCGCAACGTCGCCGAGTCCGAGTTCCGCGATC
>CAUJGH010000073.1 GCA_963169575.1 Myxococcota bacterium
CGTCGAGATCGACGGCAAACCCTGCCAGATGATCCATCGCCCGGAGCTCGCCCTCGCGCGGCCGATCGAGGTCCCGCTGCTGCTCTCCGCCTTCGGTCCGAAGGGCCTCGCGATCACGCACGAGATCGCCGACGGCTGGATGGGCTTCGCAGCGCCGCCGGAGCGCTTCGACTGGGCGGTGCAGATGGTGACGGGGACCGTGCTCGATCCGGGCGAGTCGGCGCAGTCGGCGCGGGTCGTGGAGGCGTTCGGGCCCTGGCAGGTCGGCATGTACCACGCGACCTGGGAGGCGAATCCGGCCGCCGTCCCCTCGCTCCCGGGCGGCAAGGAATGGTTCGAGCAGATCGTCGCGGCACGGCCCGAGCGCGAGCGGCATCTCGCGGTCCACGACGGCCACGTCACCCATCTGAACGCCGCCGATCGCGCGGCGCTCGCGACGTTCGGCGGGCAGATCCCGTGGTATGGCTGGGTCGGCGAAGCGGACGCGATCCGGAAGCGGGCGGACGAGGCGGCCGCGGCAGGAACGACGGAGATCCTGTACGTGCCCTCGGGCGACGATCTGCTGCGGGAGGCCGACGCCTTCTGCCGGGCGATGAGTCCGGACGCGCGCTGAGGAGCGCCGATGAGATCGCCCCGGTCGCCCCGATCGCGGCGCGGGCCGAAGGAGAGCGGATGGAATCGATCCTCAATTTCGTTCAGCTGACCGAGACCATCGCGACGGCCGGGCAGCCGACGCCCGATCAGATCGCCGGGATCGCGGCGGCGGGTCACGTCGCGGTCGTGAACCTCGCGGTCCCGGATTCGCATAACGCCGTCGCGAACGAGGGCAGCCTCGTCACGGCGACCGGGATGGTCTACGTCCAGATTCCGGTGAAATGGGATGCGCCGACGCTCGCGGACCTCGGGCGCTTCATCCGCACGATGCGGACGTTCGAGGGCGAGCGGGTCTTCGTCCACTGCGCGATGAACATGCGCGTCTCGGCCTTCATGTACCACTACCTGACGATCGAGCAGGGCGTCGAACCGGAGGCGGCCCGCTCGCCGATCCTCGAGAAATGGCTCCCGAAGATGGACGAAGTCTGGAAGGGGTTTCTCGGGCTCGCGCCGGAGGCGATCCGGGACGCGGCGGAGGCGCGAAATGCGTGATCGGAGACGAACGACCGATCTCGGGTTTCGTTCGGCGCAGCGCCGCGCGAGGACCCCGCGATGATCAAGCTCCTCTCCGTCAAGACGCGCCGCGCGGGCACGACGCGAGAAGCCTTCCGCCGCCACTACGAGGAGCGCCACGTCCCTCTCGGCCTCGGATTTCTCGATCGCTTCCGCTGGCGACGCTACGTGCGCAACCACGTCCGCTCCGTCCTCCAGGGCGCAATCGATTTCGACTGTCTGAGCGAGTTCTGGATCGCGAGCCGCGCGGACCAGGCCGAGACGCAGGCCTTCGTTCAGGAACCCGGATTCCGCGTCCTCGACGAAGACGACGCGCGCTTTCTCGACATCGGGCGCCGCTTCTCCTGCGAGCTGGCGGAGCGCTTCTTCAACGGCGATCGCGGCTCCGCCGGCGATCCGCCGGGGACGCGCCGACTGACGGCGATCTTCGAGCGGCCCGCGGCGATGGACGCAGACGCTTTCTCGCAAGGCATCGCGTCTGCGATCCGGGCCGGCGCCTGGCCCGGTCTCGCGGGCCGGGGGCGCGTCGCGATCGATGCCCGGGTCGAAGCGCGCAGCGGCGTCGACTCGAGACCGGGCGCGTTCGCGGCTCTCGTCTCGGTCTGGGCCGCGCCGGGCGAGGCGCTGCCGCGATTCGATTGGAAGGGCGAGGCGGAGCCGTCGGCCGTCGTCGAGCTCGACGTCGTCGAGACGCCGCCTGCGCAGCTTCATGCGGCGGCTCGGCGCTGAATCGCAAACCTCCGCTTCGGGGCGGAAGACGAAAAAGGAGATCGACATGACGGATGAGAACGGCATGCAGGCGCTGGCGAAGCGGATCCAGCGCCTCGAAGACATCGAGGCGATCAAACGCGTGAAGTACAAGTACTTCCGCTGCTTCGATACGGCGAACGTCGCCGAGATCGCCGACGTCTTCACGGAAGACGTCGTGCTCACCGTCGTCGGCGGCGTCTACAAATTCGAGCTGAAGGGCCGCGACAACTATCTCGAGATGGTGCGAGACGGGGCCCATGCCGAGATGGTGACCCAGCACAACGGCCACCATCCGGAGATCGATCTGCTCTCGGAGACGACGGCGAGCGGTCTCTGGTACCTCAACGACTACGTGCTCGAGTTCCGGCGCAAGCAGCACATCCAGGGCACGGCCTTCTACCGCGATACCTACGTCAAGGAGCGCGACGGGAAGTGGCGCATCCAGCGCTCGGAGTTCGAGCGGATCTGGGAGATCTCGGACGCGATCGAAAAGATGCCCAACGTGACCTACAGCTATCTCGCGCAGCACGGCCATCGTCTGCCGCCGGGCGAGATCGCGCCCTTCAAGCGGGACGACTAGCAAGGAGGGCGGGAATGTCGGGATCCGAGCTGGCGGGACGGGTGGCGCTCGTGACGGGCGCTGCGTCGGGGATCGGGGAGGCGACGGCGCGGGGGCTCGCGGCGCACGGAGCGGCGATCGCCGCCCTCGATCGCGAGCGATCGGGCCTCGAGCGGGTCGTCGAGGCGATCGCTGCGGCGGGCGGCCGGGCGACGGTCCATGCGGTCGATCTCGGCCGGATCGAGACGATTCCCGCGGCGGTCGCCGAAGTCCTCGCGGCCCATGGCCGGATCGATTGCCTCGTCAACGCCGCCGGCGTCTCCGGCGACGAAGGCGAGATTCTCACGCAATCGGAGGAGAACTGGGATCGCGTGCTGACGATCGATCTGAAAGCGCCCTTCCGCCTGATCCAGGAAGTCGGCCGCCACATGGTGGCGCGCGGCGGCGGCGGGCGAATCGTCAACGTGACGTCGAGCTCGGCCCATCGCGCGCGGCGGGTGATGGCGCCCTACGGCGCGGCGAAGGCGGGGCTCGCGCAGCTGACGCGCACGGCCGCCGCCGACCTCGGACGCCACGGGATCAACGTCAACGCCGTCGCGCCCGGTGTCACGCAGACGCCGATGACGCGCACGATCGGCGACGCCGCGGCGTTCGAGAGAGTGATCGCCGAGGGGCCCCTCTCGAATCTCACGGGTCGTGTCTCCCTGCCCGAGGACGTCGCGAGCGCGATCGTCTACCTCTGCCTGCCCGGCAGTCGCCAGATCACGGGGCAGACGATTCACACGAGCGCGGGGGCGATCGTCTAGCGGGACGTGACTCGCTCCGTTCCGGGTCGTCCATGCGAGGCGCATGGCGAAGCCCGCGACGGCAAGAAAGGAAGCTGATGGTGACCAACGATCGGGACGACGCGATCGAAGCCCTGCGCGCCGAGCTCGGGGCGCTCCGCAAGCGGGTCGGCGAGCTCGAGGACCGCGATGCGATCCGCGAGCTGACCCATCGCTACATGCAGGCGATGCACGACGCGCGCTTCGAGGACGCCGTCGACTGCTTCGCCGACGACGCCGAGTACGACCACGGCCTGCTCGGCGAGCTGCGGGGCAAGCCCGATCTGCGGACCTTCTATACGCAGTTCATGCCCGCCTTCGAGAGCGCGGGCGGCTGGTCCTACGACGTGCTCGCGAATCCGCTGATCCGGATCGATGGCGACCGCGCCGAAGCGCGCTGGTTCCTGCTGACTTTCCTGATCGATCCCGATACCCAGAAGCCCGCCTGGGCGATGGCGACCCTCGAATACGAATACGCCCGCGAGGCCGCCGGCTGGCGCTTCAAGAAGAACCGCTGCGTCCACGAGCACATCCTCGCCCCCTACGACAAGGGCTGGGGGCCCGAAGGCGGCTCGAAGCTCCCGAACGCCGCGGATGCGCTCCCGATCCAGCATTTCGACAAGATTCGCGCCCAGGGCGGCAAGCAGAAGCCGGGCAAGACCTGCCGCTCGATCCGGGGCTGGACGGTGCCGACGCTCGAGCCCGGGGATCCGGCCCCGGGGCGTTAGGTCTCTCGTAGCCCGCGCCCGGGAGCGTCGCGCCGGCCCGCGCCGCCTCGCTCGGGCGCCGCGCGCTGAACGCCTACTGCCCTCCGCCGTGGACGTAGATCGTCTGGCCGCTCACGTACGCGGCATCGGCCGAGACGAGGAACGCGACGACGCTCGCGACCTGCTCGGGCTGGCAGACGCGGCCGAAGGGGACGACCGCATCGAGGTCGCGCATGCTCCGGCCGCAGACGGCTTCGACGTAGCGCATGCCGAGGGGCGTCTCGACGAGGCCCGGTGCGACGCTGTTGACGTGGATGCCGTGGCCGCGCTCTTCCTTCGAGAGCACGGCGGCGAGGGCCTCGAGGGCGGACTTGCTCATGCAATAAGGCGCATAGCCCGCGCCCTTCACCTCGGTCACCATGCTCGAGACCATCACGATGTCGCCCCGCCCGAGCGTCCGCATCGCCGGCAGGACCAGGCGCGAGAGATGATGGGGCGCGATGGCGTTGATCTGCAGGACGCGCAGCAGGTCGCCGGGCGGCGTCTCGGCGACGGGCGTGCCGTCCCAATCGACGCCGGCGTTGTGGACCAGGATGCCGATCGGGCCGAGGGCCTCGAGCGTTCCGGCGACGAGCGCCTCGCCCGCGGCGAGGTCCTCGGCGGGGGCGCGCAAGGCGAAGGCGCGCCGCCCCTCCGCCTCGATCGCGGCGACGCATTCGGCGGCGGCGGCAGCATCGTTCGCATAGCTGATCGCGACGTCCGCCCCGTCCGCCGCGAGGCGCAGGGCGATCGCGCGGCCGATCCCCCGGCTCGCACCGGTCACGAGGGCGACCCGCCCTGCGAGTTGTCCGCTCATTCCGGTCTCCCTTCTTCGGGCGCGTCTCGGACATCTCCGGGGTCTGCCCGGCTTTCGCCCGGTCGCGCATTCAAGCACACTCGCGGCGACCTCGGGGAGAGCCATCGCCTTGACCGATCCCTGGATCACCGAATACACCCGCTTCGTCGTCGCGCTCGCCGCCATCATCGACCCGCTGGCGGCGATCCCCTTCTTTCTCCAGCTGACCGAGCACCATTCCCAGGACGATCGTCGCCGGATCGCCCGGACGACGGCGATCGTCGTTGCCGTCGTGCTCTGCGTCGCCGCGCTGACCGGTGATCTGCTGCTGCGGATCATGGGGACGAGCCTTCCGGCGTTCCGGGTCGGCGGCGGCATCGTGATGTTGTTGATGGCCATCTCGATGCTCGGCGCGCAGGAGACGCCGCTCCGGCAGACCCGGGAAGAGGTCGCCGCGTCGGGGGACAAGACGGGCGTCGCCGTCGTGCCGCTCGGCATCCCGCTGCTTGCGGGGCCCGGCGCGATCAGTGCCGTCGTGATCCAGATGGATCGGGGCTCGGGGCCCGTTCATGTCCTGCTCGTGCTCGCGGGGATCGTCCTGGTCGCGGGTGCGTGTGGGCTCGTCTTCCGGCACGCAGAGCGGGTCGGGCGGGCGATCGGGCCGATCGGGCTGAACGTCATCGTTCGGCTCTTCGGATTGATCCTCGCGGCGATCGCGATCGAGACCATCGCCGCGGGCCTCAAGCTCCTGTTCCCGCCGCTCGCGGGCTGATCGGCGCGCCGGGGCGGCTCCGCTGCCCGGTCCCGGCACCCCGTGCCTGCCGCGACGCGGGCCTGGCCCACGCGTCCGACCCTCGCCGGGCCGGCCCTCCGCCGCGACTAACGCGTTCTTCGCACGCGCAGCGCCGCCGGCGTGCGCAGCACCGTGCGCCGCGGCAGCGCCGCCTCGCGGTCGACGAGCTCGAGCTCGGGAAGTCGCCGCGTCAGGACCTCGAGGGCGACCGCCATGTTGCGCCGCGCGAGGTGGAGCCCGGGGCAGCTCTTCGGACCGCGGCCGAAAACGAGGTTCGGCGGCTGCGCGCGGTCGATGTCGAATCGATCCGGATCGCGCACGGCCTCGGGATCGCGGTTCGCGCCGGCGATCGCGAAGAGCACCCAGCTGTCGGCCGGGACGTCGACCCCGCGAAACGTCGCGTGCTCGCTGCGCGAGAGCCGCGGCAGGACGGCGATGGGCGTGTCGTAGCGGAGCCCCTCGGCGACCGCGGCCGGGATGCGGCCCGGCTCGCGCACGATCCGCTCCCAGGCGCCTTCGTTCAGGAAGAGCGCCGAGAGCAGATTGCCGAGCGAGCCGTGGGTGGTCTCGCCGCCGGTCGGGAAGAGCAGGCGGACGTGGGAGAAGACTTCTTCGTCGTCGAGACGCCGACCGTCGACCTCGGCCTGGAGCAGCTCCGAGATCACGTCGTTCTGCGGCCGACGCCGGCGTTCCTCCACGATCGGCGCGAGGAAATCCGAGAGCGATTGGCGCGCGCGGCGGCCGCGCTCCGGGTCGTCGCGATAGGTCAGCAGGGCGAGGGCCCAGCCGTGGAACTCGTCCTCGCGATCCCGGGGCAGGCCGAGCAGGCGGCTGATGACGAGATAGGGAAAGCGCGCCGAGAACTCGGCGACGAGGTCGATTTCGTCGCCGCCCGCGAGGCGGCCTTCGATGCGATCGACGAGCTCGTTCGCGAGGGCGGCGAGGCCCGACTGCTCGTAGCTCGCGACGGCACGGGATCGGAAGGCGGGGGTCGCGAGCTTGCGGAAGAGCAGATGGCTCGCCGGATCCGGGTCGGAGATGAAGCTCTTGCCGATCGCCGGCTCGAAGGAGGCCTGGTACATGCGATGGCCGGGGAAGGCGTGCTCGTCGAGAAAGGCCTCCTCGAGCGCCTTGTGGCTCGTGATCACGAACGCGGGCAGGCCGAGGAAGCGGGTCGGCTGGACGGGGCCGCGCTCGCGATGGGCGCGGAGGACCGCATGAAGCGAATCACCGGGCAGCTCCTGCAAGCCGAAGTCGACCGCCTCGAGATCCATCGTCGTCGTCATCGATCGCTCCTCGTCGGCGCGGGTCGGCGCGGACTCGTTCTCGGTTCGTCTCAGGCGAAGGTCGCGACGCTCGGCCCGATGCGCTGCGCATGGGCGGCGAGGGCCGCGCGGTCGAAGCCGTAGACCTGCATCGCATTGTCGCCGAGCATCGCGCGCAGCTCGGGCTCGGGCACGCCGGCGAAGGTCGTCTTCAACGCGGCGGCGGTGTTCGGCCAGGTTCCCTCTTCGTGGGGGAAGTCCGAGCCCCAGAGGATGGTCGGGACGCCGATCGCATGCCGCAGATCGCATTCGTCGCGCGTCATGAACGAAGCGCCGACGCTGCACTGCCGCGCCCAGTAGTCGGAGGGCTTCATCGCGAGGCCCGAGGTCAGGGTCGCCGACGAGACGGTGCCCGCGTATTGCATGTCGAGCTGCTTCAGCAGGCCGGGGACCCACTCGGCGAACTGCTCGGTGAAGACGAGGCGGAGCTTCGGATGGCGCTCGAGGACGCCGGACCAGAGCAGATGCCAGAAGAGGCGATGGGCGAACCAGCAGACTTCCGTGAAGAAGATCGACGTCGCGCCCGGCAGGTCGCCGAGCGGGAGACCTTCGCCGCCGTGGGTATGGATCGGGAGCGCGAGCGCCTCGCAGGCGGACCAGATCGGCTCGAAGCGCGGATCGTGCCAGCCGGGACCGGAGAGGGGCTGGCTGCGCAGGACGATGCCGCGCAGGCCCGCCTTCCTCGCCCATTCGATCTCCGCGACGGCGGCGGGCACGTCGTCGACGAGGCCGACGAGGGCGAGGCCCGCATGGCGCTCGGGGCTCGGCGAGTCGCGCAGGAAGTCGGCGAGCCAGCGGTTGTAGGCGCGGCAGCCCGCGGCCGCAGGGGCCGGATCGTTCGCGTCGAAGGGATGGCCGAAGATGTTGTAGAAGGGCGGGGCATTGCGGCCGGCGGGCTGCGGAAAGATCACCTCGGCGGCGATGCCGTCGCGGTCGAGCTCGGCGATGCGGCGGGGCATGTCCCAGCGCGCCGTCAGCGGCTCACGCTCGTCGTCGCCGTCGCCCGTCGGGGCGTTGGGCCCGATGATCTGCGCCGCCCGCCGTGCGACGGCGGCAGGATCGGCGATCAGCGCGTCGTAACGCGCGCGAAATGCGGGTTCGAGGTAGTCGCGATAGACGGCGGGGAGGGCGGCGGCGTGGCAGTCGCAGGAGACGATCGTGAGGGGATCCATCGGGCTGACCTCCGGGCTTCGATTCGCTCCGGCCATCCTATCACGCGCCCGCAGCGCACGCGGCCCCGGATCGCAGGCGGATCCGGCGCGCGCGGGCCCGGAATCGGACCTGTCGACGCATCCGCCCGGTCTGCGTACCATGCGGCTTCGGCGTCCCCCTCGGCGCCCCGGCCCGCGCCGGAAACAATCCCCAGACCGAGTCGAATCCGAGTCGAAGAGATCGATCGAGTCGAACAGATCGAGGCAAGCAGCGACCATGACCGTCGAGTACGATCCCTTCTCCCACGAAGTCATCCACGGCGACAACCACGCCATCTATCGCCAGCTGCGCGAGGAGGCGCCCGTCTTCTACATGCCGCGCTGGGACGCCTTCGCGCTGTCGCGCTTCGAAGACGTCTGGTGGGCCTGTGAAGGGGATTTCGTCTCGAACGGGCGCGGCGGAACGTCGGCGCATCTGCTGACGAAGGTCCAGCCGGTCCTGCCGCTGCTGAACAACATGGATCCGCCGGACCATACGACGCTGCGCGCCGGGCTCCGCAAGCATTTCATGCCGGCGCGCATGCGGGCGCTCGATCCCTGGATCCGCGAGGTCGTGACGGGCCTGCTCGAGCCGTGGTCGAGCGGTGACCGGATCGAGTTCGTCGAGGATTTCGCGCAGCGCCTCGCGATGCAGGTCGGCTGCCGCGTGATCGGCCTGCCGGTCGAGGACGAGATCTATCTGCGGACGCTCGTGAGCCGCTTCTTCGCGCGCGTGCCGGGGCAGCCCGGCATGTCCGAAGAGGGCCTCGCGGCCATGATGGAGATGAACGACTACCTGCGCCGCATCTCCGCCGAGCAGCGCGCGAAGCCGCCGGCCGAGCCCAATGCGATCACGGTCCTGCGCGAGTACCGCGACTCGAACGGCAATGCCCTCGACGACGACGCGATCGGCTCGCATCTCTCGCTGCTCCTGATCGGCGGCACCGACACGCTGCCGAAGGTGCTCGCGAACCTGATGCTGCGCCTCTCGCAGAACCCCGATCAGCGCGCCGAGCTCGCCGGGAATCCGCAGCTCGCGATCCCCGCGTTCAACGAGGCCGTGCGGATCGACATGCCGACCAACAACATGTGCCGGCTGATCACGCGCGACGTCGAGCGCCACGGCATCCCGATGCGCTCCGGCCAGGTCATCGTCCTGCTCTATACCGCCGCCAATCGCGACCAGCGCGAGTTCCCCGATCCCGACCGCTACGACATCCATCGAAACGCCCCGCGCTCGCTCTCCTTCAGCCACGGCCACCACGCCTGCATCGGCCTGCACGTCGCGCGCAAGGAAGGCGAGATCGCGATCCAGGAGATCCTCGCCCGCTTCCCGAAGTACGAGGTCGATGCGAGCCGACTCGAGACCTACGCGACGGAGTTCGTGAAGGGGTACTCGGCGATGCCGGTGATCTGGAAGGCCTAGCGCGGGCGGCGACGAGGATGCTCGCTTGACGTTCCGCCCCGGCGCCCCCGTCCCCTTCTATACCCGCTACGGCCTCGCGCGCACCGGCGATCGCGATGCCCCGCTCACGCTCGCGCCGTATCCGCCCATCTGTCGCCACGGCGCGCTCCGGGCGACGATCGTCGCCGCCGCCGTCGACATCGTCGGCAGCCTCTTCACCCGCGAGGCGGCGGGAACGGACGTCCTCTTCACGACCGACCTCTCCGTGCGAATGCCGCAGGCCGAGCCGCCGCCCTCGCTGCTCGTACGCGGCCGCGTGCTGCGCAGCGGCCGGACGGGCACGACGACCGGCGTCGAGCTCCTCGCGGAGGACGCGGTCTGGGCCTACGGCGAGACGACCTTCGCCCGCCGGCCGCGCGCCCCGGGCTCGACGCTCACGGCAGCGGACCTCGCGCTCCCGCGCGAATTCGGATGGCACCCGCTCGAGCGGCCGCTCGAGCAGGAAGTCGGCGTCGAGGTCCGATCACCTGCGCAGGGGGAGGTCGAGCTCGCTCTCCGGCCCGGCGTGTTGAATACCGAGGGCACGCTGCAGGGCGCGCTCGTCGCGCTGCTCGTCGAACGCGCCGCCGAGACTCTCGCGGAGCACGTGCTCGGCGCGCCGCAGCGGATCGCCGAGCTCGATCTGCGCTATCTCGGCACGGCGAAGGTCGGGCCCGTCCGTTCGCGGTCGCAGTTCGTCGGTGATCCCGCGCTCGGAATGATCCGCGCCGAGCTCTGCGACGCCGGCCGCGACGAGCGGCCGACCGCGACGGCGCTGCTGCGCGTGCTGCCGGTGCGCTAGCGTCGCCCCATGGCCCAGCCGATCTCGTCGTCGCCGCCGTCCGCCGCGCCGCTCCGCTTCACGGAGCTCGCCGGCCAGTCCATCCTCGTGACCGGCGGAACCCGCGGCATCGGGCTCGGCATCGTGCGTCTGCTCGCCGGCGCCGGCGCAAGGCTCATGATCACCGGTCGCAAGTCCCATCGGCTCGAGCGCGTCGCCGAGGAGCTGCGGACCGTCGGCGCCGATTTCCGGACCTGCGTCTCCGACGTCGCCGACCGCGACGCGAGCCGCCGCCTCGCCGACGCGACGCTCGAAGCCTTCGGCGCGATCGACGGCCTCGTCGCGAACGCCCAGTCGTACATCCCCGTGACGCCGCTCGCCGACATCACACCCGAGAACTTCGATCTCGTCCTCGATACCGGCCCGCGCGGCACGCTCTGGCTGATGCAGGCCGTGCTGCCCGCGATGCAGGCCCGCGGCCGCGGACGCATCATCACCTTCGGTTCGTCGATGGGTCAGACCGGCGCCCCCGGCTACGGCCCCTACGCGGCGGCGAAGGAGGCGGTGCGCTCGCTGACGCGGACGGCCGCGCGGGAATGGGGCCGCTTCGGGATCACGGTGAACTGCATCTGCCCCGCCTCCGCGGCGCATCGGATGCCCGTCGCGAAGGAAGGCGCGCTGAGCCCCGAAGAGGAGGCGCGCGCGCGGGCCTTCGCCGCGATGTACGCCGATCATCCGCTCGGCCGGGACGGCGACCCGCTCGCCGACATCGCGCCCGTCGTCGCGTTCCTGCTCTCGGACGCGAGCCAGTACTTGACGGGGCAGACCTTCATGGTCGACGGTGGGGGGATCCTGCGGAGCTGAGGCGCATTCGATCGATGCGCGACGGATGTGCGACGCTCGGCTCCATGATGGCGGCCGTCGGCCGCATCGGTCTACCTCGCCGCACGCGCGAAGCTCATCGCCCTCGAAGACGCTTTTCGAAAGATCGGCTCACGCGATGCGATGAGCGGCCATGGATCCGCATCGGACTGCGAGGGCAGACCGTCGGTGAACGGCGCTCGGAGCCGCGACGGGCGTCATGGCCACTACGCCGATCACTCCACTGCGCGTCCGAAGAAGACGGCGAGCAGGCCCAAGACGCCGAGGGCGGCGAACGAAAACGCCGTCGGGCGCCGCCCGGTCTCCCAGGCGAACAGCGCTGCGATCGCGCATTGCAGGGCGTAGTACAGCGCGAAGGCGCGCGAGGCGAGGGCGATGATCTGGAAGATGTCCGTCGCCCAGGTGAGCGCGATGCCGATCGCAGCCACGCCGATGTAGGCCCAGGCTTCCGGGATCCGACTCCCGGTCGCTCCCTCCGTCATGCCTCCGCAGCCGACGGTGTCTGCGATGGCGGCACTGAACTGGGCGGCGAGCGCTGCTGCGACGAGCAGGACGGGAAGCACCGAGGCGATGGATCGCGACATGTCGATCACCGCCGTTTCGCTGGTTTCGATCGCGGCCGGATCGAAGACGAACGAGCTCAGGCCCACGTAAACGAGGTAGATGGCCGTCGCCAGCCACTGAGCGTGGCGCATGGAATGGATGCGTTCCCGGGCCGAGTACTCGCTCCCCAGGTATCGAGAGGTCTCGAAGCCCTGTACGGTGATCATCATGCCGAAGGCCAGCGTGACGGCCCGCCAACCCGTCTCGCTCACGGGCGGAAACAGCAGCGCCGAATGCCAAGCCGTCTCCGCGAAATAGAGGACGAGCCCCGCCAGCAGCCCGGCAATGATCGCGAGCTTCAGGCTGACGACCCAGGTCTCGAGGCCCTCCAGCCCTTCGAGTCCTCGCAAGGCGCCGATCAGCGCGATGAAGCCGAGAACGATCGTCGCGAGGGAGCGGCCGTAGACCGGCTCGTCGAAGGGCGTCAGCGCGACGCCGAAGGAGCCGAAAAGGTTCAGGTAGTAAGTGACGGAAACGACATAGGCGAAGGACAGGGCGATCGACGCCAGCCGCTCCAGCGCCACGATCGCGTCGGGCTGCCTCTCGCTCCGATCGTAGTGCGCGATGTTGTGACGAATGGCTCCGCCGAACAGGTAGGCGACGGTGCAGAGCGACAGCATCACCGGGGCGGCCATCACGCCGAAGTGCTTGTCCAGCAGGGGGGCCAGCACGAGGAACCCACTGCCGATGATCGACGCCAGTGGCGTCACCGTCGCCGTCCAGGCTCGCGCACCCCGCAAGCGCGGCAGGACGAGGACCGCTCCGACGAGCAGCGTCACGCCGAGAACGATGGCGTCGTAGAGGGAGTCACGCATGGGCTTGAAGCCGCTCCGAGTTTCCGGACCTCGCCTGGCCGCGCGGGATCGAACGCGAGACCGATAGATATAGCGGCGATGCGTCGACGGTGTCCCTCGCTGATCCCGGCGGCGAGCGGCCGTGTCGAGGGCGTAAGCTCCGGATCGGGTCGAGCCCGCTGCCCCGTGCGGCGCCGGCGGTCGATGGATCGGCCAACCAGCGAAGGATGGAGCGATTGTCCAGGGACCGAAAACGACGACTCATCGAGGAGCTGCTCGAACGACTCCGCGCGGACCACGCTGCGCTCGTGCGCGCGCAGCAGTCGACCGTCGCGGGGGCGACCTCCGAGGAGGCGAAGGCCGAGCACAGCAAGGACACGCGCGCCCTCGAGCAGACCTATCTCGCCCGCGGCCAGGCGCAGCGGGTCGAGGATCTGTACGAGGGCCTGAAGCGCGTGGCCGAGCTGCCGGTTCGCGTCTTCGGAGCAGACGAGCCGATCGCGGTCGGG
>CAUJGH010000074.1 GCA_963169575.1 Myxococcota bacterium
ATGCTCACCGTCGGTTCCTGAAAGAGAACGTCGTTGCCCAAGTTCAACACGAGCAGCTCCTTGGCATTCGACGGGCCTATCGGACGCATCTTCCCCATTCCCGAGTAGGGCAAACCACGCTGTCCGCGAATTAATCGAAAATGGTGATTTCTCCCGAGACGTTCCAGAGCCTCGCATCCCTCCCGCCCGACCGGTTCGAGCGGGGCTTCGTCTTCGGCGAAGAAAGGCCCTTCGCGCAGTGCCACGCCGCGACCCTCGTCCTGCGCCGCGACGGAGCGATGCTCGTCGCCTTCTTCGCGGGATCGTACGAAGGCCACGACGACGTCGCGATCTGGATCGCCGAGCGCCCGGCGGTCGAGGGGATCTCCGCAAGGGTCGCGGGAGCGCCGGCGAGATTCGGCGCTCCGCGCATCGCCGCGAAGGTGGCCCCGGTCGCGCATTGGAACCCCGTCCTCTATTCGCTCGGCGTCGAGGCGGACGCGCCGGAGGAGATCGCACTGCAATGGAAGGTCGGGCGGAGCATCCGCCGCTGGACGACCTGGCGGGCGCGATCCCGCGACGGCGGAAACACGTTCGTCGATCCGGCGCCGCTCGTCGCGGGCGATCGCAGCGGCGGACGGGGCGCCGTTCGCAGCAAGCCGATCCGCCTCGCGTCGGGGGACTGGCTCGCGGGGGCGTCGCGCGAGACGCGCTGGCGCTGGGACGCCTTCTTCGATCGCAGTCCGGACGGGATCGGCGGCTGGGTCGCGAGCGCGCCGATCGAACGGGATCGCGCACATTTCCGGGGCAAGGGCCTCATCCAGCCCACGCTCTGGGAGTCCGCGCCGGGCCGCGTCCACGCGCTGCTGCGCACGACGGACGGGCGCATCCATCGCAGCGACTCCGAAGACGACGGACGGACCTGGTCGACCGCCCGGGCGATCGACGTCCCGAACAACAACAGCGCGCTCGACGTCGCGCGGCTCGCCGACGGAACCCTCGCCCTCGCCTGCAACCCCGTCCCCGGCAACTGGGCCCCGCGCACGCCCCTCTCGCTGCTCTTCTCCCGGGACGAAGGCGCGTCCTGGCCCTGGCGCATCGACGTCGAGACGGGGCCCGGCGAGTTCTCCTATCCGGCCTTGATCGCGTCGGGCGACGGCCTCGCGCTCTGCTACACCTGGAATCGCCGCCGCATCGCCTATCTCCGCATTCCCTCGCTCGCAGGCGTCCTCGCCGCCCGGTCGGGCGACTGAGGCCGGAGCCGCAGACCGATGTCCGGCCGCCCATCGAAGGAGCTCCCCATGACGAGACGATTCGGATTCGATTCGACCGCCGAAGAGGTCGCACGCGACATCGACCTCTCGGGCAAGACCGCCGTCGTGACGGGCGTCTCCGCAGGCCTCGGCATCGAGACGGCGCGCGTGCTCGCGAGCCGCGGGGCCCGAGTCGTCTGCGTCGCACGCGACGCGCAGAAGACGGAGAAGGCGGTCGCCGACCTGCGCGCCGCCAATCCGAAAGGCGAATTCGAAATCGCGCTGCTCGACCTCTCGGATCTCGATTCCGTTCGCCGCGGAGCGGACGACATCGCGCAGCGCTTCCCGCAGATCCATCTGCTCATCAACAATGCCGGCGTCATGGCCTGTCCGCTCTCGCGGACGAAGCAGGGCCTCGATCTCCAGCTCGGCACGAATCATCTCGGCCACTACGTCCTGACCACGCGCCTGCTGCCGAACATCCTCGCCGCCGCGCCCGCGCGCATCATCAACCTCTCGAGCGGCGGCCATCGCATGTCGCCCTTCCGCGCCGAGGATCCCCTCTTCGAGAAGGAGCCCTACGACAAATGGGCCGCCTACGGCCAGGCGAAGACGGCGAACGTGCTCTTCAGCGTATTCCTCGACGATCGCTACAAGGACCGCGGCATCCGTTCCTTCGGCGTGCATCCCGGCGCGATCCACACCGAGCTCGGCCGGCATCTCTCGCAGGACGACTTCAAGGCGATGATGGGCAAGCGACCGCAGGCCGAGCCGATGAAGTTCAAGCAGGTGCCGCAGGGCGCCGCGACTTCCGTCTGGGCGGCGACGGCGCCGGAGCTCGAGGGCAAGGGCGGCGTCTACTGCGAGGACTGCGGCATCGCGGAGCCCATCCAATCACCGAGCGCTTCGATCGGCGTCATGCCCTGGGCCCTCGACCGCGCGGCGGCGAAGCAGCTGATCGCGCTGAGCGAGCAGTGGTCGGGCGAGAAGCTGCCGGTCTGAGCGGGCGGGGCAGGCGAGCCCAGCGATGACCCTCCGCATCGCCTTGAAGGTCGTGCCCGGATCGACGCGCGAAGGCATCGCGGGCTGGCTCGGCGACGCGCTCAAGGTCCGGGTGCGAGCGCCGGCGGAGGCCGGGCGCGCGAATGCGGCGGTCGTGCGCGTCGTCGCCGCGGCGCTCGGGCTCGCGCCGGATGCGGTGCGCATCGCGGCGGGCCGTGCATCACCGAAGAAGACGCTCGAAATCGACGGGCTCGACCTCGCGGCGCTGCGGGCGCGGATCGACTCGATCATCGGAGGCGCGTGATCCCGATCCGCCGGGTCAGGCTCGGCGCGCGAACAGGTCGCGCAAGCGGATCCGCTTTTCGTCGCTGCCGCCCGCCGCTTCGTCGAGCGCGGCGAGTCGCAGCTCGTGGACCCCGACGAGCCAGAGCTCATCTTCTGCGAGCTGCTCGAGCGGCGGTCCGCCCTCGAGATTGAGCGGGCAGATGTCGCGCCGCTCCTCGATCTCACCAGTCTCGTCCTCGAAGAACATCTGGAGCGGAAGCCCCTGCGTGCGGCAGACGAGCGGAC
>CAUJGH010000075.1 GCA_963169575.1 Myxococcota bacterium
CCACGGCATCTGGCGCGGCAGCCGCACCATCGAGCCCCCGCCCGGCACGAGGCCGCGCTGCACCTCGCTGAGCCCGAACGAGGCATCGCTCGACGCGACGCGGATGTCGGTGGCCTGCAGGATCTCGGTGCCGCCGGCGAGGGCGAAGCCGTTGATCGCCGCGACGATCGGCTTGTAGAGCTCGAAGGGCCGGAGCAGCGCCGTGCCCATGAATCGGCCGGGATCGGCCATGAAGCGGCGATCCCAATCGTCGTCGGGCTGGCGCGCACCGGTGAGCAGCGGAAGCAGTCGGCCGAGGTCGCCGCCCGCGGAGAAGGCGGTCTGGCCCGCGCCCGTCAGGATCGCGACGCGCAGCGCGTCGTCGTCGCGGAAGTCGATCCACGCCTCGGCCAGCCGCACCATCAGCTCGGGCGTGAAGGCGTTGCGGCGTTCGGGCCGGTTGAAGGTCAGGACGGCGATGCCGGCGTGGCTTCCGGTGAGCTTCTCGTACAGCAGATCGGGCATCGTCGCGCTCGCTCCTCCGTCCCTTCGCCGCGCATGCTGGCCGGTCCCGGCGGTCCGGTTCGGTCCGCACGATGCGGCCGCCCGAAGGCCGTCCAGACCCCGGGCGCCGGCGAAGGACCGGCCGATGACAGCGGATCGGGGCGCCGAGCGCTAGGAGCCTGACCCAAGATGGGCGTGGATGCCGCTGCGCCGCGGGTCGCCGTCTCGGGTTTGCTTCGGTGCGGCCTGCCGCTTATACCTCTGCCTGCGCGCCTCATCGCCCGGCTGCCCACCGGATCGGCGAACCGTCGAATGAACCTCGTCGCTCTCAAGATGCTGCTCGGCGACCGCGCCAAATATCTGGGTCTCGTCTTCGGCATCGGCTTCGCGACGCTGCTCATGTCGCAGCAGGTCTCGATCTTCATCGGCCTCATGACGCGCACCGCCAGCCAGATCATGGACGTCCGCGAGGCCGACATCTGGGTCATGCATCCCCGCGTGAAGTACGTCGACGAGCTCGAGGCGATGCCCGACGTCGATCTCTCGCGCGTGCGCGGCGTCGAAGGCGTCGACTGGGCCGTGCCGCTCTACAAGGGCAGCGCCGTCATCCGCTCCGACGAAGGCCTGCTGCAGCAGGTCATCCTGATGGGACTCGACGACGGCTCGCTCGTCGGGCGACCGCCGCAGATCCTGCTGGGCTCGCTCGCCGACCTGAAGCGGCCGAACGCGCTCATGCTCGATCGCGCGGGCCATCAATTCATCTGGCCGGGCGAGCCGCTGCGCGTCGGCCGGATCGTCGAGATCAACGATCGCCGCGTCGAGATCGTCGCGATCGCGAAGGCCTCGCCGCCCTTCGTGACTTTTCCCGTCGTCTACACGCGCTACAGCGAGGCGCTTCGCTTCACGCCGCCCCAGCGCAACAAGCTCTCGTTCGTGATCGTGAAGGCCGCCGCGGGCGTCGACCCGAAGCGCCTCGCCGAACGCATCGGCGAGCGCACGGGGCTCCAGGCGCTGACCTGGGAGGATTTCGCCTGGCGGTCGGTGCGGCACTACGTCGAACGGACGGGCATCCCCGTCAATTTCGGGATCACGGTGACCCTCGGCTTCATCGTCGGCGCCGCCGTCGCGGCGCAGACCTTCTACATCTTCGTGCTCGAAAACCTGCGCCAGTTCGGCGCGCTGAAGGCCATCGGGGTCACCGACTTCCAGATCCTGCGCATGGTGATCCTGCAGGCGCTCGTCGTCGGCGTGCTCGGCTTCGCGCTCGGGATCGGGCTCTGCGGCGTCTTCTTCTGGCTGACGCGCGACGTCCCGGCCCTCGACGGATTCATCCTGCGCTGGCAGGTCATCGCCGGCACGGCCGTCGCCGTCGCCGTCATCATGATCGTCTCGAGCCTCGCCTCGATCCGCAAGGTCTTCGTGCTCGATCCGGCGGTGGTGTTCCGTGGTTAGTCCGCCCGCGATGCGGGCGCGCGGGGTCGTCAAGGACTTCGGAAGCGGGGGCACCGCCTCGCGCGTCCTGCACGGCGTCGACCTCGAGATCGAGCCCGGTCGCCTGACGCTGCTGATCGGCCCGTCGGGCTGCGGGAAGACGACCCTGCTCTCGATCCTCACGGGCATCCTGACGCCGAGCGCCGGCGAGGTCGAGATCCAGGGCGTCTGCATCACGGCGCTGCGCGGCGCCCGCAAGGCGCGCTTCCGGCGCGAGCATCTCGGCTTCATCTTCCAGCAGTACAACCTGCTGCCGGCGCTGACCGCCGCGGAGAACGCGGCGATCCCCCTCGTCGCCGACGGCATGTCGCTCGCCGAGGCCGCGAAGCGGGCACGCGCGACGCTCGCTCGGATCGGCATGGCGGATCATGCCGACAAGCGGCCGAATCAGCTCTCCGGCGGCCAGATGCAGCGCGTCGCGATCGCCCGCGCGCTGGTGCACGAGCCGAGCGTCATCGTCTGCGACGAGCCGACGGCCGCCCTCGACGAACAGACGGGGCGGACCGTGATGGAGATCCTGCGGCGGATCGCGAGCGATGCGCGCAACGCCGTCCTGGTCGTCACCCACGACAATCGCATCTACCACTTCGCCGATCGGATCGTGACGATGAACGACGGGCGCATCACCGGCGAAATCACTCCGCCGGGCGCCCCGGAGCCGCTGCATGCCTGAAGGAATCGTCG
>CAUJGH010000076.1 GCA_963169575.1 Myxococcota bacterium
CGCCGAGCGGCGCGTCGGGAGCGAGGAAGTCGTGGATGCGCGGAAGCGCCAGCGTGAAAGCGATGAACACCAGCGCAGCGGCGACGATCGACGCCAGGAGCCATCCCCATGCGGTCGGGAGCCGGATCGAGCGGCGGCGGATCAGGCCCGGAAGTCTCACGCCCCACGGCCTGCGACGGGCCGTGCGAGCGGATTGCCTTCGCCCTCGAACTCGATCAGCTCGATCGCGTTGCCGTCGGGGTCACGGCCGTAGACATAACGCGCACCGCTCCCGTCCTGCGGAGCGCAGTGGAACACCATGCCGGCAGCGCAGAGACGCTCGTACTCGGCCTTCAAATCGTCGACCTGCAGGCAGAGATGGGTGAGGCCGTGGTCGCAGACGCGGCGGCGCGCGGGCGCACGAGCGGGCTCGGGATCGCTGAACTGGAAGATCTCGATCATCGTGTCGCCGAGGCGGACGAGCGCCGCGCTGAATCCGACGCCGGGGAGATCGAGCATCTCGTCCATGCCCGGCGAGCCGGGCGGCATCTCGAAGCGGGTGAGCAGCTCGAAGCCGAGCAGATCGCAATAGAAACGGAGCGAGCGGGCGAGGTCGGGGGTCGAGAGGCCGGTGTGGTGGATGCCCTGGATCATGCGTGCGCCTCCGCCGGTCGAGCTCGACCGGTTCGTCAGGGCGAGCGTAGTCCGGCGGACAGCGACGGGCGAAGGGCGGCGGGAAGGAGCCCATCACGCGATCGGTCGGAAGCGCAGAGGCACGTCGATTGCATCTTCTTTGCGCGCGCGATCCGGGCGCACGACGAGACCCGCACACGCCGTCCGAGCCTCGCGAATCGAACGGACGCATTTCGATCTGAAACGCAGAGACCGCCCCATACCCGGTGCCCGATCGACTCCAGGCCCCGGTCCTCGAACGGAAACGCCCCATGGCCGTGCACGTCGTGTTCGACGGAGCCTTCTCGATCGACAGCGCCGGCGACGACGCGCCGCTCGCCTTCCTGGTGGCCGAGCTTCGAAAGCGCTTCGATCGGCCTCGCTTCACCGCCCTCGTCCGTCATCCCGAATGGCGGCTCGCGAAGCGGCTCGGCATCGAAACGGCTGCGAACCTCGAGCACGAGTCGAAATCCGCCTCCGCCGGGCGCTGGTACCAGGGGCTCAACTACGGTGACGATCGCGCCAGCCTCGAGTCCGTCGCGAACACCGTCGCGGGCGCAGACCTGCTGGTCCTCGGTGCCGGCAACTTCCTCACCGAGGTCGGGATCGACGTCCTGCGAGGCCATCTTCCGCGCTTCGTCGCGATGTCGCTCGCCGCCCAGATGGCCCGGACGCCGATCCTGCTCTTCGGGCTCAGTGCGAACCGGCTCCGGCATCCCTGGACCGTCCGGGCGGCGGATTGGTTGCTCCATGCGGCGAGCGCCGTGACGTTTCGAGAGCGCCTCGCGATCGAGAACCTGACGGCGAGCGGCGTGCAGGTTCCCGATCATGCGCTCCTCCCCGATCCCGCGCTCGGCGCTCCGAGCGCGCCCCGAGGCGCCGGAGCCCGGATCCTCGCGAGCGAGCGGATTCCGCGACCGTCCGGAAAGCGACTCGCACTCGCCCCGCGCAGCCTCGCCTGGATGGGCGCTGGCGTCGCCGATCGTTACGAGCGGGAGCAGATCGCCCTGCTCGATCTGTGGTGTCGCGAGGGCGCGAACGACGCGCTGTTCGTTCCGCAATGCACCTACTCCGTCGACGGTCCCGGAACCGACGATCGATCCCTCGCGAGACGCCTGCGCGCCGGCTCTCGGTTCCCCGAGCGCGTTCACGTCGTCGAGGGACGCTACGACTACGACGAAGTCGAATCCCTGTACGGCGAGGCAGACTGCGCCGTCGCGACCCGCCTGCACGGCGCCGTCTTCGCGGCCCGCATGGGCATTCCCGTGATCGGCCTCGCCTACGAAGACAAGGTCCGCGGATTCTTCGACCAGGTCGGAATTCCGGAAGCCTGCATCGCATGGGATGCGCCGGCGCCGGAGATCCTCGCGAGGCTTCGCCGTCTGATGGACGCCCCGGAGCGCGTCGGAGCGCGTCTGTCCGGCGGTGTGACTCGTCTGCAGGGCGAGCTGCCTGCCTACGTCGACATCGCGGAGGATTTGATCAGGAGCGCGAGGCGGGCCGAGGGAATGAAGCGGCGTGTCTCGCGGTCCCGCGCGCCCTTCCCCCCCGCTTCGCCGGGCTGATCCGATCGCGATCAGGCATCTGCAGGGCGGTATCCGAGAGCACGCATCTCGTCGCCCGCGATCTCCTCGACGATCCGGCGCGCGTGACTCGTGATTTCGGAGGTCCACTCGCTCGCGCCGCCTTTGCGAACGTGTCCCGGCGAAGCCTTCTGCATCGATTCGAAATCCGTGACGCGCAGGACCGAATCGACGATCTGCTCCCGCCCCTCGAACGGCGATCCGGGATCGACGATCGCGACGATCCTGCGCAGGGTCTCGCGCTTTTCCGAGACGAGCGATTCGTAGCGGATCAATTCGAAGGCCTCTCGATGGTCGAGATACGAGCGGACGTGTCGCTTCCAACGCTCTGCCCAGCGGACGGTCAGATCGTCGTGCCGCATGATTTCTTCGATCGTCTTGATCTCGAGGCTGGGGAGCAGATTCAGGATCGCCGGCCGGACCGAGTGATGGCACAAGCTGACGTAGACCGGGCGAGGATCCCGGCAGACGTAGAACCGGACCGCGATCCGATCGAAGCCGGGGCGATCGAGGAAGAGCGACGGGAGATCGTGCGTGAAGAGCAGCGATGACGCTTCGAGGAAGAGCAGCGGCGCGACGCGGACGTATCGCATGTCCTCGTTCGGATAGACGTAGGCGAGCTCGCCGTCGACGATCGAGAACTTGTCGACATGGGCATCCTCGCTGTGGATCAGCTTCTCCTTCTCGTAGAATTCCTTGACCTGTCGGAACCCCGTATCGCGCGAGAAGGACCGGAACTCGCCGCGCGCCGTCTGGATCTCGGACAGGATCTTCCACAGCAGCGTGTTGCCGGAGCGCGGATAGCCGGCCTGCAGGATCTTGGGCATGGTGTCCTTCGTTGCGATCGGCGAGGCGCACGGTCCGCGCGATCCGACTCCGATCGCGCCCGGGCTGCGCCGGGATGGATCGGCAATCGCTTCGTCCGCATGAGCGCGCGCAGCAGCCGAGCGGCAGAGAGCGACGCACGCGCCGAGCCGCTGCGGTGAACGCCGGATGGACTTCGGGGTTTTCCTCCAGCGCTCGTCCATGAAGAGCGCGATCGCGCGATCCTTCGGAGGCTTCCGGCGAATTTCCGATGAAACTCATCTGCCTGATGCCGATGGAGGAGCAGTTCTTCCCGTTGGTCTCCACCTCGGCCGGTGCCGCGCGCGGCGCCTCCCGAATTCATGAAGGCATCCGAGCTCCATGTCCCGTCCCCGCACCCTCCTCCTGCTCGGCTGCGGCTTCGAGCAGATCGAAGCCCTGCGCATCGCGCGCGAGCTCGGCCATCGCACGATCGCCTTCGACAACGACCCGAACGCCGTCGGCCGCCCCTTCGCCGACGCATTCGAGCGCGTCGATCTGAAGGATCCCGCCGCGCTCGCCCGCGCC
>CAUJGH010000077.1 GCA_963169575.1 Myxococcota bacterium
GTCGGGTCGTCGAGCGATACGTCGGTCCGCGGGAATGGGATGCGCCGGAGTACGTCGAGCGGATCGAATCGCTCTTCGCAGACGGACCGGTCGGGAGCGAGGATGTCGCGCCCACCGCAGCCGGTGGGGTAACGGCCCCCGCCGACGGCCCTGCCGCCCCCGCGCGCTGAACGCGCCCGCCGAGGCGGACGGGGCCGGAGCGGTGCTCCCGAGCCTGGCTACGAAGCAATCGGACGCCGTCAGCGCGTCTCGAACGTCGCCGTCGCGGTCGCCGAGGGGAGCCTGCGGCGGGGGATTTCGTTATGCTGCGCGCGGCCTGGGTCTGCGCCCCCGGATCGGGCCCTGATCGGCGAAGACTCGAGCTCGGTGAGAATCCAGGATGGATGATCCGAGAGGGATGAATCGGGGGAGGAAGGCCGCTTGAAAGCGCTCTCGCTGGCAACGTTCGTGATCGCGGCCTTCGTCGTCTCCGCGATGCTCGACCGGGAAAGCGGCCTCGAGATCTGGCTCGAGCTTCGGCGCGATCTCGCGGTCTCCGGCGAGCGGGTCGAGCGCCTGGTGCGCGAGAACGATGCTCTGCGAAGCGAGATCGCGACCCTCGAGAGCGAGCCGGATGCGGTCGACCGGGCGATCCGCGAAGAGCTCGACCTGGCGATGCCGGGCGAGGTCGTGGTCCGATTCGAGCCGACCGCCGCGCGCTCTGCCGCGCAGCCGAAGACCACCGGGGAACGGCCGTGAAGGAAGCGCTGCGGACAAGGGTCGAGGACGCGCTTCGGGCGCTCCTCGCGGCAGCGGGCGATCACGAGCCGCTGCCGGACTTCGCGATCGAAGTGCCCCGTCAGAAGGAGCACGGCGACTTCTCGTGCAACGCGGCCATGCTGCTGGCGAAGCGCCGCGGCCGGAAGCCCCGCGAGATCGCCGGCGAGCTGATGGATCGCCTCGGCGATGCCGGTGGGCTCGTGACCCGGGCGGAAGTCGCGGGGCCGGGCTTCCTGAACGTCGTCCTCGCGAGCACGGGCTGGCAGGACCGCATCCACGAAATTCTCGAGGCAGGACCCCGCTTCGGCCGGGCTGCGGATCCGGCGCCGGGGGCCTCGCGTCCGCGGGTCCAGGTCGAGTTCGTCTCCGCGAATCCGACGGGCCCGCTCTCGACGGGTCACGGCCGCCAGGCGGTGCTCGGGGACTGCATCGCGAAGCTGCTCGAGGCGAGCGGCTGGGACGTGACGCGCGAGTACTACTTCAACGACGGCGGGCGGCAGATGCGCGTGCTCGGGGAGTCGGTGAAGGCGCGCTATCTCGAGCACCTCGGGCGGGCCGCGGCGCCGAGCGCCGAAGCGCTCGCGGATCCGGAGAAGGCCTGGCAGGACTCGGTCGACGGCTTGCCGGTCGTGTTTCCGAAGGACGGCTACCAGGGCGACTACATCGTCGACATCGCGGTCTCGCTCGCCGAGCAGGAGGGCGCGGGCCTCGTCGACGAGCCGGGCGATGGCCGATTCCGGGAAGTCGCCCAGGCGGTCATCTTCGAGAACATCGAAGGGACGTTGAAGCGTCTCGGGATCCACTTCGACGTCTACTTCAACGAGCGGAGCCTCTACACCGACGGCAAGCTCGACGAGGCGCTGGCCGACCTGCGCGCCGCCGGACTCGTCTACGACGCCGACGGCGCCGTCTGGTTCAAGGCGACGGCCTGTGGCCTCGACCGCGATCGCGTCGTCGTCAAGTCGACCGGCGAGCCGACCTACCTGATGCCCGACATCGCCTACCACCGCGAGAAGTTCCGCCGCGGCTTCGACCTCGTGATCGACATCCAGGGCGCGGACCACATCGAGCAGTTCCCCTTCGTGCGCGAGGCCGCGGCGCGACTCGGCGCCGATCGCGACCGGATGGAGCTGGTGATGCACCAGTTCGTGACGATCACGAGCGGGGGCGAGCGGGTCAAGCAGTCGACCCGCAAGGCGACCTTCATCACGGTCGACGAGGTCGTCGACGACGTCGGCGCCGACGTCTTCCGCTTCTTCATGATCGAGCGCAAGCGCGACGGGCACCTCGATTTCGATCTCGACCTCGCGAAGGACAAGAACTGGCGGAAGAATCCGGCCTACTACGTCCAGTACGCCCACGCCCGGACCCACGGCATCGAGCGCAAGGCGCTCGAGGCGAACGTCGCGATGCCGGCGCCGCACGGATTCGACGCGACGCGGCTGGTCCTCGAAGAGGAGATCGAGCTGGTGAAGAAGCTCGTCCTCTTTCCCGAGATCGTCGCGCGCGCGGCGGAGAGCCGGGAGCCGCATCACGTCGCCTACTACCTGCGCGAAGTCGCCGGTCTCTGGAATCCGTACCTCCAGGACGGTGAGCGCCATCGGGTCCTGTCCGAGGATGCGGCCCTGTCGGCGGCGCGGCTCGGCCTCGCCCTGGCCGTCCGCCACGTGCTCGCGAGTGGACTCGCGCTGCTCGGCATCTCGGCGCCGGAGCGGATGTGATGGCCGAGAGCAGGATCCGCAACGTCCTCTCGCGCAGCACCTTCCTCACGGTCGGTCGGCTGGTGGTCTTCGTCGCTGCGGGATTCGCTGTGGGGCTCGTGATCGGCATCGCGTCGGAAGAGCCGAGCCTTCTGGTCGGATATTTTCGGGGCGATCCCTCGACCGTCGAGCTCGATGCGGCGCTCGCCGCGCGCCCGGATCAGGATGCAGAGGCCGCTGCGCTCGCCGCCGCCGAGGCCGCTTCCGAAGCCGCGGCCGAGGACGCCGCCGAAGCTGCGGCCGAGGACGCCCTCGAAGTGCTCGAGTTCGCCCGGGACGAGGGTTCGGCGATGGCGCTGCCCGACGTCGGCGCAGGCCCCGTGGATGCCGAGCCGGGCTGGATTTCGGGCGCCCAGGCCCGGGCCGGGGCGTCGCGTGTCGACGCGTCGCCGGCGAGCGATCGCTGGGCGATCCAGGTCGGCGCCTTCGCGGACCAGCCCTCCGCGGCGCAGCTCGCGAGTCGGCTCGAGGGCAAGGGCTATCCGATCGAGGTCTTGCCGGCCGATGCCGGCTCGAGCCGCTGGCGCGTGCGGGTCCAGCCGATCGACGGCGAGACGCAGGCACGGACGCTGGCGGAGCGCGTCGAGCGCGAGGAGCGGCTGCCGATCTGGGTGATCCGGATCGAGGGGTCCGCGCGACCATGAGCCATGCCGGGCCGCACGCCGCGGGCGGCGATCGTCTGCGGGTCGGCGTGCTGGGGGCGGCGGGCCAGGTCGGGCGCTGTCTGGTGCGCTCGATCGAAGCCGCGCCGGACCTCGAGCTCGCCTTCGCGGCCACCCGGGCCGAAATCGATCTCGCCGATCCTTCGGCGATCGAGCCCTGGCTCGAGCGGTTCTCGGTGTTGCCGGAAGTCGTCCTCAATGCGGCCGGCTTCACGAAGGTCGATGCCTGCGAGAGCCAGGTCGCGCTCGCCCGTCAGATGAACGCCGAGATGCCCGGCGCCTGGGCACGCGCTCTCGCGGCGCGAGGGATCGGTTTCGTGCATCTCTCGACCGACTATGTCTTTCCGGGCGACGGGACGCGTCCCTACCGCGAGGACGATCCGACCGGCCCGCGCTCGGTCTACGGCGAGACGAAGCTCGCCGGCGAAGCGCGGGTTCGGGAGAGCGACCCGAGCGCCCTGGTCGTCCGGACGAGCTGGGTGTTCGGGCCGGGTCGCAATTTCGTCGTCGCGATCCTCGATCAGGCGATGAAGCGGCGCACGGGGGAAGCCACGGGTCCCTTGCGGGTCGTCGACGATCAGCAGGGCTGTCCGACGGCGGCGGCCGATCTCGCCGATGGTTTGCTGGCGCTCGCCCGGCTGCGGGCCCAGGGCCGCTCCGATGTGCGCGGGCTCCTCCATCTCTGCAATGCGGGCGTGACGACCTGGTTCGGATTCGCCCGGGCGATCCTCGACCAGGCGGGCCATGGCGAGATCGGCATCGAGCCCGTCGCGACCGGGAGCTTCGCGACCGCCGCCCAGCGCCCCGCCTACTCCGTGCTCGACTGCGAGCGTGCCCGGAAGCTCGGCGTTTCGCTCCGTCCCTGGACGGAGGCGCTGACGGGCTATCTTGCGGGGCCCGATCGGCCGAGCTCCCTGATTGCCGCCGGCAGCCCCGCCGGCGCTTCCTCGGCTTCACCGTCCGCTATGCCCTCTGCTTCTTCGTCCGAACCGGTCCGACGGAAGGTTTCCCAGTGAGCGTCGATCCCGCGCGCCTTCGCAACTTCTGCATCATCGCCCACATCGATCACGGCAAGTCGACCCTCGCGGATCGACTGCTCGACGCGACCCACGCGCTCTCGGACCGCGAGAAGAAGGATCAATTCCTCGACAACATGGATCTCGAGCGCGAGCGCGGGATCACGATCAAGGCCCAGACCGCGCGCATGAACTTCCGCGCCGCCGACGGCCGGGACTACATCCTGAACCTGATCGACACACCGGGCCACGTCGACTTCTCCTACGAAGTCTCGCGCGCGCTCGCCGCCTGCGAGGGCGCGCTCCTGATCGTCGATGCGGCCCAGGGCATCGAAGCGCAGACGCTGGCCAACGCCTATCTCGCGATCGACGCGAATCTCGAGCTGATCCCCGTCGTGAACAAGATCGATCTGCCCTCCGCCGATCCGGTTCGCGTCGCGCAGGAGATCGAGGACGTCGTCGGACTCGATGCGGCGGACGTGCTGCCGGTCTCCGCCAAGACGGGGCAGGGCGTCGAGGCGGTGCTCCAGGCGATCGTCGATCGGGTGCCGCCGCCGAAGGGCGACGCGAGCCTGCCGACCCAGGCGCTCGTCTTCGACGCCTGGTTCGATCCCTACGTCGGCGCCGTCATGCTCGTCCGCGTCGTCAACGGGGAGCTCCGCAAGCGGGAGCGGATCCGCTTGATGAACAGTGGCCACGAGCACGAGATCACCCGCCTCGACGTGATCGACCCGAAGCCCCGCAGCGTCGACTCGCTCTCGGCGGGCGAGGTCGGCCTCGTCATCGCGGGCGTGAAGACGCTCTCCGACGTCCAGATCGGCGACACGATCACGACCGCGTCCGGCGGCGCGACCGAGCCCCTCGAAGGCTTCCAGGAAGTGAAGCCGATGGTCTTCTCGGGGCTCTATCCGGTCGACGCGGAACAATACGAAGATCTGAAGGATGCACTCTCGAAGCTCGAGCTGAACGATTCCTCGTTCACCTGGGAGCCCGAGACCAGCGCGGCACTCGGCTTCGGCTTCCGCTGCGGCTTCCTCGGGTTCCTGCACGCCGAGATCGTGCAGGAGCGGCTCGAGCGCGAGTACGACCTCAACCTCATCACGACGGCGCCGACCGTGCGCTACCGCGTCGTGCCCTATAGCGGCGACGAGTTCGAGATCGAGAGTCCCGCCGCACTGCCGGATCCGACCGACATCAAGGAGATCCAGGAGCCGGTCGTGATGGCGACGATCCACGTTCCGAGCGAATACCTCGGGGCCGTCCTCGGTCTCTGCCAGGATCGCCGCGGCGTCCAGAAGGACATGGGCGTCCACGGCAAGCGCGTCCAGGTCCGCTACGAGCTGCCGCTGAACGAGATCGTCACCGACTTCCACGACCGCCTGAAGAGCGCGACGCGCGGCTACGGCTCCTTCGACTACGAGCTGATCGGCTTCAAGCCAGCCGATCTCGTCAAGCTCGACGTGCTCGTCAACGGCGATCCCGTCGACGCGCTTTCGCTCATCGTCCACCGCGACAAGGCCTACAACCGCGGCTCCGAGCTCGCCGACAAGCTGAAGGAGTTCATCCCCCGCCAGCAGTTCCCGATCGCGATCCAGGCGGCGATCGGCAGTCGCGTGATCGCGCGGACGACGGTGAAGGCGGTGCGCAAGAACGTGCTCGCGAAGTGTTATGGCGGCGACATCACCCGAAAGCGCAAGCTGCTCGAGAAGCAGAAGGCAGGCAAGAAGCGGATGAAGATGGTGGGATCGGTCGAGATCCCCCAGGAAGCCTTCCTCGCCGCGCTGCGCCTGGGAGACGATTAGGCGTGGCGAAGCCGGAACGCGAAGGGCAGGAGACGACCCGGAGAGACGTCGAGGGCGGGGCCCCGGAAGCGACTTCGGTCGCGGGCATCGTCGATCAGGTCGTGACGCTCGTGATCGCCGTCGCGATCGCGCTGGCGATCCGGCAATTCGTGGTCGAGCCGTTCCGGATCCCGTCGGGCTCGATGCTCCCGACGCTGCTGATCGGCGACCATCTCTTCGTCAACAAGCTGGCCTATGGCCCCCGGATTCCGTTCACGGATCTCCGGCTGCCGGGGCTCCGGGAGCCCGAGCGCGGCGACGTCGTCGTCTTCGAAGTCGCCCGGCCGAGCGGCGACCGCATCATGCCCGTCGATCTCGCTCCGGCCGGCACGCCGAGCGAGGCCTTCGTGAAACGCCTCGTCGGGCTGCCGGGGGACCGGTTGGCCTGGAAGAACGGCGAGCTCTTCGTCAACGGAGAGCGCCTCGCCGTCCAGGCGACGGGTGCCACGTTCACCGACGAGCGCGGCAAGCGATTCGGCGTCCGGAACGAGGATCTCGGCGCATGTCGTCATGCGATTCTCGAAGAGCCGGGCTACAGCGACCCGGCCCTCAACAAAGGCTCCGTGGTCGTCGAGCCCGGCCGCTACTTCATGATGGGCGACAACCGCGACTTCTCGCGCGACAGCCGTGAATGGGGAACGGTCCGGCTCGAGGAGCTGAAGGGGCCGGCGGCCATCCTCTACTGGTCCTGGGACGTGAACGACAACATGCTCTCGTTCTTCAATCCCGTGAACTGGTTCACCGCCGAGAAGCGCTGGGACCGGATCTTCCAGCGCGTGCGCTGCGAGCCCGTGACGACCGCCGCGTCGGGCGGAGCGGGCGCGGCGAGCGCCGCGGCGTCGCCTTCGCGGGCGGCGGAGCCCCGGCGCGCCGGCTCGCCG
>CAUJGH010000078.1 GCA_963169575.1 Myxococcota bacterium
GGACCCGATGAACAACATCATCCGCACGACGATCGAGGCGATGGCCGCGGTCTTCGGCGGAACGCAATCCCTGCACACCAACGGCTACGACGAGGCCGTCTCGCTCCCGACCGACACGGCCGCCCGCGTCGCCCGCAATACCCAGCTGATCCTGCAGGAGGAGTCGGGCATCCCCGCGGTGATCGATCCGTGGGGCGGCTCGTATTTCATGGAGTCGCTCACCGAAGAGGTCTACCGCGCGGCCAACGCCCTGATCGACGAAGTCGAGGAAATGGGCGGCATGACGAAGGCGATCGAGGTCGGCATGCCGAAGCTGCGGATCGAGGAGGCGGCGACGCGTCGGCAGGCGCGTGTCGATAGTGGCGAGGACGTGATCGTCGGCGTCAACAAATACCGGCTCGCGAAGGAAGGGCAGATCGAGGTGCGCGACATCGACAACGCCGCCGTGCGCGAGTCGCAGATCCGCCGCCTCGCACAGATCCGCAAGTCCCGCGACGGCGCGGCCGTCGAGAAGGCGCTCGCGAACCTCACGGAGCTCGCGAAGAGCGGGCAGGGCAACCTGCTCGAGGCGGCGGTCGCGGCGGCGCGGGTGCGGGCGACGGTGGGCGAGATCTCCGACGCGATGGAGAAGGCGTACGGACGTCATCGCGCCGAAGTGCAGTCGGTCTCGGGGGTCTACCGCGCGATGTACTGGGACGAAGAGGCGTTTGCTCGTGTGAGCCGATCGGTCGAAGAATTCGGGCGGGAGCAGGGCAGGCGGCCGCGCATGCTGGTCGTGAAGCTCGGACAGGACGGCCACGATCGCGGGATGAAGGTGATCGCGACGTCGTTTGCGGATCTCGGCTTCGACATCGACGTCGGTCCGCTCTTCCAGACGCCGGCCGAGGCGGCGCAGCAGGCGATCGACAACGACGTCCACGCGATCGGCGTTTCGAGCCAGGCCGCCGGCCACAAGACACTGGTGCCCGAGCTCGTGAAGGCGCTGCGCGATGCCGGGGCGCCGGACATCGCGGTGATCGTGGGCGGCGTCATCCCGCCGCAGGACTACGATTTCCTGCGCAAGGAGGGCGTCGCGGCGATCTTCGGGCCGGGGACACCGGTCCCCGTCGCGGCTGCCGAAGTCCTCGAGGTCTTGCGAGCGCGGGCGGCGGCCTAGCCGTTGAGCGCGCCGAGTCCGCAGAAGCCGAAGGCCGACGAGGTCGAGGCCGCGGTCCGGGCGATCCGCGCCGGGGATCGGCGGGCGATCGCGCGCACGATCACGCGCATCGAGAGCACGCGGGATGCCGACCGCGACCTCGGGCAGGCGATCCTCGACGCCCTCGTCGCGGACAGCGGCCGCGCGATCCGCGTCGGCATCACGGGGCCCCCCGGCGTGGGCAAGAGCACCTTCGTCGAGGCGCTCGGCCTGATGCTGGTCGAGCAGGGCAAGCGGGTCGCCGTGCTCGCGGTCGATCCCTCGAGCCCGGTGACCGGCGGGAGCATCCTCGGCGACAAGACGCGCATGGAGCGGCTGGCCGTCCGGCCGGAGGCCTTCATCCGACCTTCGCCCTCAGGAGGCTCGCTGGGTGGCGTCGCCCACCGCACCCGTGAGGTGATGCTGCTCTGCGAGGCGGCGGGCTTCGACGTGGTCCTGATCGAGACGGTCGGGATCGGTCAGTCGGAGGTCGCCGTCGCCTCGATGGTCGACTTCTTCCTCGTGCTGCTGCTGCCCGCTGGCGGCGACGAGCTCCAGGGCATCAAGAAGGGTGTCGTCGAGCTCGCCGATGCCCTCGTCGTCAACAAGGCCGATGGGCCGACGGCAGCGATCGCCGATCGCACCCGCCAGGACTACGCCGGCGCGCTCTCGTTGCTCCGCCCGGGCAGCTTCGGCTGGCAGCCGCGCGCCCTCGTCGCGAGCGCCCTCGAGAGCCGGGGGATCGCCGAGGTCTGGGCGGCGATCCTCGAACACCGGGCGCTGCTCGAGCGCTCCGGACAACTCCTGGCCCGGCGCCGCGAGCAGGCGCGGGCGTGGCTCTGGAAGCTCGTCGACGAGGGTCTGGCCCGCGCCTTCCGGGAGCGGCCGGGCATGGCGGAGGCGATCGCGCGCGAAGAGGCGGCGGTCGCCGATCAGAGCCGCACGCCGACGGCCGCTGCGCGCGCGCTGCTGGTGCGTTTCTTCGAAGGTGCCTAGTCGGGCGCCCCCGCTTCGTCCGAAGCGCGGGGATTGCATCATGAGATCGCCATCACCGGCCGATAGCGGAGCGCCGCATGCGTGCAGACGCACGCGAAGTCGCATCGTCTCCGCAGCCGAGCCTGCGCGTGGAGTCCCGACCGATGGTCCAGATCAACATGGGGAGCAAGGAGATCACCCTCAAGGTGGTCTATTACGGCCCGGCCCTCTCGGGCAAGACGAGCAACCTCCAGAAGCTCCACGAGATGATGGATCCGGCGCGCCGGAGCCACATGCTGACCCTCGATACCAAGGACGACCGGACGCTCTATTTCGACTTCCTGCCCGTCGAGTTCAATACGGCCGGCGGATTCTCGATCAAGATGAAGCTCTTCACCGTCCCCGGGCAGGTCATGCACAAGTCGACCCGCAAGGTCGTGCTCGCCGGAGCCGACGCCATCGCCTTCATCGCCGACTCCCAGCGCTCGGCGGCCAGCGCCAACGCCTACTCCTGGCGCGACATGGAGGCGAATCTCAAGGCCCACGGCATCGACTTCGAGAAGCTCCCGAAGGTCGTCCAGTTCAACAAGCGCGACATGCCCGACGTGAAGCCGCTCTCCGAGATCAAGGAGCAATGGGGCAAGACGCCGACCTTCCCGGCGGTCGCGACCCGGGGCGAGGGCATCCTCGAAACCTTCCGCGAGCTGATGCGGGTGCTCTATCGCGGCCTCGAGGACCGCCACGACTTCTCGGCGAAGTTCAGCCTCTCCGAGGAGGAGTTCCTGAAGGGCATCCTGCGCAACTTCCGCCAGGGCCCGTGAGCCCGGAGCCGGGCGACTCGCCCCGGGATGCCGGGGATCGGACTCGCCGTCCCGGCGTGCGGCACGCCGTGTGATTGACACTCCAAGGCCCGCATCTTATCGTGCGCCTGCCACCCCCGGGTAGTTCGTCCCGAACGCGTCCGCCGGAACCCCGCCCGTGGTCCGTACGGAAGGTCGATTCCCGCGCATGCCCCACGCCAGCTCTTCTTCGAAGTCCCGTCCGCCCCGGCCGATCCAGGAGTCGATTCCGGCTCCCGGTCTCTCGACCATCTCCGAAGCGATCGCCGACATCGCGGCGGGCAAGATGGTGATCCTCGTCGACGACGAGGATCGCGAGAACGAGGGCGACCTCTGCATGGCCGCCGACAAGGTCACGCCCGAAGCGATCAACTTCATGGCGAAGTACGGACGCGGGCTGATCTGTCTTCCGCTCGAGGAAGAGCAGCTCGATCGTCTCCACCTCGGCATGATGGTGCCCGACTACGAGAACACGACGCCGTTCGGGACAGCCTTCACGGTCTCGATCGAGGCGCGCGAAGGCGTGACGACCGGGATCTCCGCCGCCGATCGCGCGCGCACGATCCAGGTCGCGGTCGCCGAAGATGCGAAGCCGACCGACATCGTCCGCCCGGGCCACATCTTCCCGCTCCGCGCACGCAAGGGCGGCGTCCTGCGGCGCGTGGGTCAGACCGAGGGATCCGTCGATCTCGCCCGCCTCGCCGGCTGCCGTCCCGCCGGCGTCATCTGCGAGATCATGAACGACGACGGCACGATGGCCCGCCTGCCGGACCTGATCGAGTTCGCCCGCGAGCACGCCCTCAAGATCGTGACCATCAAGGACCTCGTCTCCTACCGCCTGCGCAACGAGCGGCTCGTCCACCGCGCCGCGACCGCGAAGCTCCCGACCGTCTTCGGTGAGTTCCAGGCGATCGTCTTCGAGAACGACATCGACCACGTCGACCACATGGCGCTCGTCTTCGGCGAGATCGATTCCGAATCGCCGATGCTGATCCGTGTCCACAGCGAATGCCTGACAGGCGACGCCTTCGGCTCGCTGCGCTGCGACTGTGGCGAGCAGCTCGAGGCCGCCATGCGCATGATCGCGGAAGAGGGCTCGGGCATCGTGCTCTACATGCGCCAGGAAGGGCGCGGCATCGGCCTCAAGAACAAGATCAAGGCCTACGAGCTGCAGGATCGCGAGGGGCTCGATACGGTCGAGGCGAACAATCGATTGGGCTTCGGCGCGGACCTGCGCGACTACGGCGTCGGCGCCCAGATCCTCGCGGATCTCGGGGTCAGCCAGATCCGGATCCTGACCAACAACCCGGGCAAGCGCGCGGGCATCAGCGGATACGGCGTCGAGATCGTCGAGCGCGTCCCGCTCGAGATCGAGCCGAACGCGAACAACCTGAACTACCTGCGCACGAAGAAGGAAAAGCTCGGCCACGTCCTGCATCTGATGTCTTGAACGCGGTGCGCGTGCGGCGTCCGACAGGGGCGTCACGGGCCCCCGGCCGCAGCGAGCCGAACCGAGCCGAACTGAGCCGAACGAGAGGAATCCATGTTCAAGTCCGTGCAAGACGTCATCGAACAGCTGGGCGACCAGGACTACATCTGCGACAAGAAGATCGCGACCGTCGTCTTCCTCGCGCAGCAGCTGGGCAAGCCCGTCCTGATCGAGGGACCGGCGGGAGTCGGCAAGACGGAGCTCGCGAAGGTCGTCTCGAAGGCGCTCGGCCGGAGCATGATCCGGTTGCAGTGCTACGAGGGGCTCGACGAGGCGAAGGCGCTCTACGAGTGGGAGTACTCGAAGCAGCTCCTCTACACGCAGATCCTGAAGGACAAGGTCGCCGAGACCCTGGCCGGGACGCAGACCCTCGCCGAAGCCGCGGAGCGCGTCGGAGCCCAGGATTCGGTCTTCTTCTCGAGCCGCTTCATCGTGCCGCGTCCGCTCATGCAGGCGATCACGTCCGAGAAGCCGGTGCTGCTCCTCGTCGACGAGGTCGACAAATCGGATCCCGAGTTCGAGGCGTTCCTGCTCGAGGTGCTCTCCGATTTCCAGGTCACGATCCCGGAGATCGGGACGATCGTCGCCCGCAGCCAGCCGCTCGTCTTCCTGACGTCGAACGACGCGCGCGAGATGAGCGACGCCCTGAAGCGCCGCTGCCTGCATCTCTGGATCGACTATCCGTCGGAGGAGCTCGAGGTCCGCATCCTCGACCGCAAGGTGCCGAACATCGACAAGCGCCTCGCCGAGGAGGTCGTCGGCCTGATGAATCGCATCCGGGCCCTCGATCTGAAGAAGACGCCATCGATTTCGGAGACCCTCGACTGGGCCCGCGCGCTGCTCGCCCTGAACGCCGAGGAGCTCGAGGACCAGATCGTCTCGGATACGCTCAACGTGATCCTCAAATACGAGGGCGACGTCGAGAAGGCCCAGAACGAGCTCGCGAAGCTGATCAAGAAGAAGACCGCCGAGGTCTCGGCCGCGCAGCCCCAGGTCGCGCCCGCGCCGGAGCCGGGAGCGGTCAAGAAGGGCATCCTCCACTGAGCGGCCCGGCCCGAGCGGGCCGGACCGGATCCCCCGCCGCCGGGTGATCCGCGCGAGACGCGAGAGACACGCGAGAGACGAGCCATGCAGAAGAAGGTCATCGCGTTCACCAACCTGCTCCGCAAGAGCGGGATCCGCGTCTCCGTCGCCGAGGGCATCGACGCGTTCAACGCGCTCGACGAGCTCTCGCTCGACGACCGCGAGATCTTCCGGGACGCGCTGCGCTCGGCGATGGTCAAGCGCGGCGACGACATCGCGACCTACGACGAGCTCTTCGAGCTCTTCTGGTCCGGCTTCTACGACAATCTGCGCCAGGCCTTCGATCAGATGGAAGGCGATCTCGGCTCCATGGGCATCGATCTCGATCAGCTGCTCAAGCAGCTCGCCGAGATGATGCAGGAGATGGATGGCGACCTCGATCTGTCGGAGCTCGCCAAGGCGCTCCTGACCCAGGACCTCTCGCAGCTCGAGAACATGATCCGACAAGCCGCCGAGGAGGCGGGGACCGGACGCATCGAGAACATGCTGCAGGTCGGATTCTTCAGTCGTCGCACCACCGAGCAGCTCGGCCTCGAAGGTGCTTCGCAGGAGCTCGAGAACCTCGTCGAGCGCATGCGCGCGATGGGCATGGGCGACGCCCAGATCCAGCAGCTCCAGGAATTGATGCGCAAGCTGATGGAGACCGTGCGCCGCACGGTCCGGGGCTTCACCGAGCGGGAGCTCCAGCAGCAGAACCACAACTACATGGAGAAGTTCCGTCGCGAGATGCTGACGGAGAAGAGCTTCTACCACCTGACCGAGGACGAGATCACGCGCATGCGCGAGGTCGTCGCCCGCCTCGCGCAGCGCATCAAGAACATCCTCTCGATCCGCAAGAAGCGGCTCAAGCGCGGCAAGCTCGACCTCCACCAGACCCTGCGCCGCAACATGGCGCGCGGCGGCATCCCGTTCGAGGTCGTCTACAAGACCCGGCGCAAGGATCGGCCGAAGCTGGTGATCCTCTGCGACGTCTCGTCGTCGGTGGCGAACGTCTCGCGCTTCATGCTGCAGTTCATGTACTCGCTGCAGGAAGCCTTCACGAAGATCCGCTGCTACGTCTTCGTGGCCGAGCTCGGCGAGGTGACGAGCGTCTTCCAGGACAAGGACATCAGCCAGGCGATCGAGAAGGCCCTCGATGGGGGCGACGTCATCAACGTCTATACGCGCAGCAACTTCGGCTTCGCCTTCCACGAGTTCTGGAAGAATCATCTGGCTTCGGTCGACAAGAAGACGACCGTCATGATCCTCGGCGACGCGCGCAACAACTACAACGATGCCAAGGCCTGGTGCATCCGCGACATCCAGAACAAGGCCAAGAACGTCGTCTGGCTGAACCCCGAGAGCCCGTCGGCCTGGGGCTTCGGGGATTCGGTGATGGACCGCTACATGCCCTATTGCGACATCGTCGAGGAATGCCGGAACCTCCGTCAGCTGTCCCGGGTCGTCGACCAGATCATTCTCTGAGCCGTTCCGCCGCCGATCGGTGGCACGCCCGAGCGAAGCCCGTTCGAGATCCACGCTCGACCGGAAATGAGAGGAGCCGCGCGCATGACCTCACCGCATCCGGATCGGGAGCCCGAGAGGGAGGGCGGACCGCGGGCCGAGGCCGCCGGGCCGGACGCCGCCTCCGGCTACGCGCCGAAGCGCAGCGTCGCCGCCCGGGACGAGGCGAAGCTCTCGCTCGTGGCCCTGCGCGATGGCGCGCTGGTCGCGGTCCTGCTTTCGATCTTCGCCGCCGCGGAGAGCTGGGCGACGGTTTCGCGGCTCGGCTTCGCGACTTTCCTGTCCGTCGTCGACGGTCTGCTCGTCGGCGCCGCGACCAATGCCCTCGTCCACGAATGGGGCCATTTCATCGGCGCGCGGCTCGGCGGCGGTCACGCGCCGCTGA
>CAUJGH010000079.1 GCA_963169575.1 Myxococcota bacterium
CGCCACCGCGGGGGGGGGCCCGCGCGGGGGGGCGGGGGGGGGTGGCGCGGGTTTCACTATTTCTAAAAACCTTTCGGGGGGGGGGGGGGGGGGCCCGACGGGAATCGAACCCGCGACTTCCAGAATCACAATCTGGCGCTCTAACCGACTGAGCTACGCCCACCGTCGATGGAAGGCCGCGCAAAGTACCCGGACGGCTCGGGGGTGTCAACGCGGGCGAGCGCGGGGTCGGCCGCGCGCGAATCCGATCGGCTGGATCGGCTTCATCCGTCCGAATTCTTCGCCATGACCGGGAACCGGGATCGAGAGCGCCCCCTCTGACCCGCAGATCCGCACATCACGCATTACGCGAAGAGGAGCCTGCATGACTTCGGCGCTTTTCAGGTCGATCCGGCGAGATTCGATTCGAGAAGGGGTGTCTTCCGGCCGCGAGTTCAAGCTCGCCCTCGTCGCCTGCGCCGCGCTGGCGGCCTGCAGCACGACGGACGATCAGGCTCTCCGGCCGGCCGAACCCGTCGCGATTCCCTCGGCCGGCGCGCCGCCGCCGCGGAAGTCGCAGCGCCCGCCGGCATCGGAGACGTTCGCGGAGTTCGAGGATTCGGGCGGGGTGGGCAGCGCCGAGTCGCCGCCGGAGATGGCTGCGCCCCGATCGGTCGTCGCCCTCGATTCGTCCGGTGCCATGACCGCCTACCCGATGGCCGCTCCGTCTGCGCAGGCGAGCCTCGACCGTTACGACCGCCTCGCCGAGACGGGCTTCGTCGCGGTGCGGGACCGGCCGCTCTCGACCTTCTCGATCGACGTCGACACGGCGTCCTACAGCAACCTGCGGCGCTTCCTGCAGGACGGCGCGAAGCCGCCGCCGGGCGCGGTGCGGATCGAGGAGATGCTCAACTATTTCCGTTATGCGGTGGAGTCGCCGGGACGCGCGCCCTCCGAGGATCGGCCGGTGAGTCTCGACGCGGAGCTCGTGACGGCACCCTGGGAGCCCGATCATCGTCTCGTGCGCATTGCGGTGACCGGGCGCAGCGTCGCGGCGGAGGCGCTGCCCGCGCGCAACCTCGTCCTGTTGATCGACGTCTCCGGCTCGATGGAAGGACCGGATCGGCTGCCGTGGGTCAAGCGCGGTCTCGCCGGGCTCGTGGAGCATCTGCGGGCCGAGGACCGGGTCGCGATCGTGGTCTACGCCGGCGCTTCGGGCGTCGTCCTGCCGCCGACGCCGGGGCATCGGCGGGGCGACATCCTCGCCGCGCTGGATCGGCTCTCCGCAGGCGGCTCGACCGCGGGCGCAGAGGGCATCGAGCTCGCCTATCAGCTGGCTCGACGACACTTCGATCCCGAGGGCATCAACCGGGTCGTCCTCGCGACCGACGGCGACTTCAACGTCGGCGTCACGAGCCGCGCCGAGCTCGTCCAGCTGATCGAGCGGGAGCGGGAGAGCGGCGTCTTCCTCTCCGTCCTCGGCTTCGGTCGCGGGAACCTGAACGATGCCGGCATGGAAGAGCTCGCCGACCACGGGAACGGAAACTACGCCTACGTCGACTCGCCGGCCGAGGCCCGCCGCGTGCTCGTCCACGAGGCAGGCTCGACCCTCGTCACGATCGCCCGCGACGTGAAGATCCAGACCGAGTTCAATCCCGCCCGGGTCCGTGCCTATCGCCTGATCGGATACGAAAACCGCCGGCTCGCGGATCGCGACTTCAACGACGACGCGAAGGATGCGGGCGACATCGGCGCGGGCCATCAGGTGACGGCCCTCTACGAGGTCGTGCCGACCGGCGCGCCCTTCGATTCGGGCGTCGATCCGCTGAAGTACGGACGTCCCGCGCCGACGACCGCGGAGGATGCGAGCGGCGAGTGGCTCACGGTGAAGCTGCGCTACCAGCCTCCGAACGGCGGCAAGAGCCGAAAGCTCGAGCAGGTCCTGTCGGGCCCCGCTCGGCCGATCGAGCAGGCGAGCGAGAGCACCCGCTTCGGCGCCGCCGTGGCCCTCTTCGGCATGCTGCTCCAGGAGAGCGAACACCGCGGCATCGGCGACTACGCGCTCGTCCGCCGGCTCGCTCGCAGCGCGCTCGGTCGCGACGAGCGGGGCGAGCGCTCGGAGTTCGTCCGCCTCGTCGCGCTCGCGGAGGACCTTCGCTCGTAGCGTCCGGGTGATAAGCTGGCCCGATGCCGCGATCGGAATCGGGTCCCCTGGGCGTGCTCGCGATTCGCGACTTCCGCATCCTCTTTCTCGGGACCCTCGCGGCGTTCACGGCCTTCTTCACGTCGACCGTGATCCAGGGCGTGGTCGCTTTCGAGCTGACCGGGAGCAACGCGGCCGTCGGAACGGCGGTCTTCGGCCAGGGTCTCGGGATGGTCTTCTGCGGACCGCTCGGGGGCGCCTTCGCCGATCGTCTCCCGAAGCGCCGCGTCGTCGCGGTCGGCCAGACGATCGCGGCGCTCAGCTTCGCGGCGCTCGGGCTGCTCTACGCCGCCGACCGGATCGTCCTCTGGCATCTCGTCGCGAGCTCCTTCGTCTTCGGCTGTGCCTTCGGATTCCTGGGCCCGGCGCGGCAGGCCCTGGCCGTCGATCTCGTCCCGCCCGCACGCATCGGCAGCGCGATGGCGCTCTCGAACGTGGCGAACACGCTCTCTCGCGTAACCGGTCCGGTCGTCGCCGGCGTACTGCTCGACTGGGAGGCCGCGGGTCCGGCGGCCGCCTACGGAGTCATGAGCTTTTTGTACGCCGCGTCCTCGCTCTCGCTGCTGCTGCTGCCGAAATCGCGGGTGCGACCGCTCGCGGCCGAAAAGCACGTCGTCCACGATCTCGTCGACGGGCTGCGATACGCCTGGCGTGCGCCGAGGCTCCGTCTGCTGCTGCTCTTCTTCGTGGGCGTGATGCTGATCGGGTTTCCGCACGTCACGCTCATTCCCGGCCTGCTGGAGAACGAGCTCGGGCGCCCCTCGCAGGACGTGACGCGTTATGCACTCTTCGCCGCCTTCGGCGCGCTCGCGACGAGCGTCACCGTCTCCCGCTTCGCGGACTCGCCGCACGCGGTCCGCATCTACGGCGGCATGGCGATCGGGTTCGGGCTCGCGCTCGCCGCGCTCGCCGTGGTGCCGAACTTCGGCGCGGGTCTCGCTGCGATGTTCTTTCTCGGCGCGTCGAGCGGCGGCTTCCACGCGCTGAACGGCGCCGTCGTGGCCCGGGAGACCGAGCCCGTCTACATGGGGCGCGTCATGTCGCTCACGTTCCTCGCGTTCGCGGCGTTCAGCTTGTCGGCGCTTCCGCTCGGGTTGCTGGCCGATGCGTTCGGCGAGCGGCGGGTGCTGCTCGGAATGGGGATTTCGGTCGTCGTGGTGGCGACGTTCATGAATGGGCAGCTCGCGCGCGCGAATCGGATGCTCGCGGGCGTGCAGCGATCGCACGCGCACGACGGGCCGAAGACGCAGGAGGAGGCGCGATGACGGGGCAGGGAGCGGCGACGGCGGCCGGCGCGAATGGAGGCGGAGGGCGCGGCGCGAACGCATTGCGGGGCGTCCTCGTCGTCGCGCTGGTCGTCGCGCTGCTCTTCTTCGGACGACGGGTCGCGGCGCTGCTGCCGCAGTTCGCGAGCTGGGTCGAAGGGCTCGGGGCGCTCGGGCCGGCGGTCTTCGTCGCGGGCTATGCGGCGGCGGTGGTCGGATTCGTGCCGGGCTCGCTCCTGACGCTCGCGGGCGGGGCGCTCTTCGGCGTGGCTCGCGGCGTCGTCTACGTCTTCGCGGCGGCGGTGCTGGGATCGACCGTCTCCTTCCTGATCGCGCGCCATCTCGCCCGGGATGCGGTGGCACGGCGCATCGAGGGCGATGCACGCTTTCGCGCGATCGACCGCGCGATCGGCGAGCAGGGCCGCCGGATCGTCTTCCTGCTGCGCCTCTCGCCGGTCTTTCCGTTCAGCTTGCTGAACTATGCGCTCGGTCTGACGCGCGTTCGACTCGTCGACTATCTGATCGCGGCCGTCGGCATGCTTCCGGGGACCGTCCTCTACGTCTATCTCGGCAAGCTCGGCGGCGACGGCGCCGCCGTCGCGGGCGGCGGTCGGACGGAGCGGGGGCTCGCCGATTGGGCTCTGCTCGGCGTCGGCCTCGCGGCGACGGCGGTCGTGACCTTCCTCATCACGCGCATCGCGCGGCGCGCCCTCGACGAAGCGACGGCCGCTTGATCCGAATGGGCGGAGCCGGTTCGGGCGGATATTCTCCGGCCGCTCGGCGGGACGGATCCGTCGATCGCGATGCGAGGAGTCGAGTGTGGGGCGGATTCGAACGGGTTGCATGATGGTCGCCCTCCTGGCCTGCGGTGCCGGGGCGGGCTGCTCGGAGGAGGCGGGCGACCCGCGGACGCCGGAGCCGCGACCGGCTCCGGTGATGGGCGCAGCGCCGGGAGATGCGGAGGGTGCGGGTGCAACCGCGGGCGCCGACGCCGCGATGGCCGGCGGCTCCGCCTCCGATGCACCGGCGGCTTCCGCCGATGCGCGTTCGCCCGAGGAGCTCGCGGCCGCGGGCCGCGCGGTCTACAACGCCAATTGCATCGCCTGCCATGCGATGGATCCGCGCATCGACGGCGCCCTGGGCCCGGCGGTCGCCGGCGCGTCGGCGGAGCTGATCGCTGCGCGGGTGCTGCGCGCCGAATATCCGGAGGGGTATGCGCCGAAGCGCGAGACACGCGTCATGGTGCCCCTGCCGCACCTCGAGCCGAAGCTGCCCGAGCTGACGGCCTATCTCCAATCCCTCGAATAGCGTCCAGCTCGCGAGGTTCAGGTCCGCCGCCGCCGCGCGGACCCCGAAAGCAGGACGGGAGCCGAACCTCCGTTTCCGGCGGTCGACTCCCGTCTTCGAGCACGCTGCGTTCCGATCCGTGCGCCGCGAGGCCCGTAGGGGCTCCCGGCTGCGGCGGGACCGTCGCGTGGCTTCAGCTGTTCAGCACGGCTCCGACGATGTAGAGGACGAGCCAGACGGCGAGGCCGAAATGGATCGTGCCGCTGACGGACGTGAGCGGCTTCTGGGTCGGCTTGCCGGGACCGATCAGCGCGTTCAGCTCGACGGCACCGATGATGGCGAGCGCGGCGATCCAGTAGACGAGGTCGTTGGTCCCGGAGAGGAAGCCGGGCAGGTTGGCTGCCGCGACCATGAAGAAGACCATCGGGATCGAAAGGACGACGTTCGTGCGCGAGTACATGCCGGCCTTGGCCCCGCGCGCCGCCGCCTCGGGAATCGGCTGGCCGCCGCCCGAGACCTGGAGCGCGTTCGCGATCACGACCTGCTGCGCCGGCCAGATCAGGAACCAGACGTTGAACCACATGATCGTGCCCATGATGCCGCCGGTCAGGATCTTGGTCATGTAGCCGTCGGAGAGCGGGATCCCGAGATGACCTGCGCGATAGAGGACGATGGTCCAGCCGGAGAGGAAGGTGAACATCGCGCCCCATCGGAACCACCAGAGGGCGTTCGGCACGAGGCCGCGGGTCATGGCGCTCTTGGCCGTTCCGCCGAGCTCGCTGCCGAAGAACGGGGTCTGGATGAAGTTCAGGTAATAGAGGACGCCGATCCAGGTGATGCCCGCCAGAACGTGGAGCCAGCGGAGCAGGACTTCGATGCCATTTCCAGTCAAGATTTCCATGGTCGGATTCCTTTCGCGAAAGAGCGCCCATTCTATCCAGCCCGGAGATGGAATCTAGGGGCACTGCGCGATTCCCGAGGTCGTAAGTCACGCGTAGGCGTCGTGGCGAGAGTGGGAAATCGCACCCGGCCGTGCGATCGTCGCGCGATCGTCTTGCGTCGATGCTGTGCGGATCGGCGCGTGATCCGGCGAGGCGCGGTCGGACGGCCTCGATCGTCTATTCTGGCGCGCCTGCCCGACCGGGCGGCTCGCGCGGGACGCATGGATCGTCGGAGTCGAAGCGGCCCGGTGCCGCCGAGTCGGCGATGCCGCGCCGACGATTCGGTGGATTTCGGCGGCGGTCGTCCGAACCCGACGCTGCCCGATCGAACGTGAGCGAGCAGGAAGAGAGAGAATCGATGTCGCGTCGACGGATCCTGGTGACGAGTGCGCTGCCCTACGTCAATGCGGATCTCCACATCGGCCATCTGACGGAGCACATCCAGACCGACGTCTGGCGCCGCTTCCAACGGCTGCGCGGCCACGAGATCCGTTATTTCTGCGGCGACGATACGCATGGGACCGCGACGATGCTGCGGGCCCAGAAGGAAGGTCGCTCGCCGGAGGATCTGCTCGCCGAGATGCAGCGTGCCCACGAGGCGGATCTCAACGCTTTCGGCGTCTTCTACGACCGTTTCAGCAATACGCATTCGGATGCGAATCGCGCGCTCGTGGCCGAGATGTGGCAGGCGCTGCGCTCGGCGGGCTGCATCGACGAGCGCGACGTGACCCAGCTCTTCGATCCCGAGGCGGGGATCTTCCTGGCCGATCGCTTCGTCGTCGGCGGCTGTCCGCGCTGCCAGGCGCCCGGCCAGTACGGCGACAACTGCGAGGTCTGCGGCGCGACCTACTCGCCCTCCGATCTCGTCGATCCGAAGAGCGCGATCAGCGGCGCCGTCCCGGAGCTGCGGACCCATCGCCATCTATTCGTGCGCCTCGAACCCTTTCACGACTTCCTGAGCGAGTGGACGCAGACGCCGGGCAAGGTTCCGCCGGAGACCGCGAACTGGCTGCGGAACACCTTCCTCGCCGCCCCGCTGCGCGACTGGGACATCTCCCGGCCGGCGCCCTATTTCGGATTCGAGATCCCGGACTCGCCGGGCAACTACTTCTACGTCTGGCTCGATGCGCCGGTCGGCTACATCGCGGCGACGAAGGAATGGTGCGATGCGAACGGGGATTCGGTCGCGCGCTGGTGGAACGATCCCGGCTGCGAGATCCACCACTTCATCGGCAAGGACATCGCCTACTTCCACACGCTCTTCTGGCCCGCGATGCTGAAGACCGCGGGCTACTCGCTCCCGACCGCGGTCCATGTCCACGGCTTCCTGACGGTCAACGGCGAGAAGCTCTCGAAGCGCAAAGGCACGGCGATCTTTGCCCGGACCTACCTCGACCATCTCTCGCCCGAATACCTCCGCTACTACCTCGCGAGCAAGCTCTCGGCCCGGGTCGACGACGTCGACCTCAACTTCGAGGAGTTCACGGCGAAGGTGAACGCGGATCTCGTCGGCAAGGTCGTGAACCTCGCGAGCCGGACGGCGCGCTTCGTGAAGGGGAGGGCGCTGCCGGCGATCTACCCCTCCGCGCGCGATGGGGGGCTTTTTGCAGCCGCAGCCGCCGCCGGCGTCGAGCTCGCGGAGGCCTACGAATCCCTCGATACGAGTCGCGCGATGCGCACGATCATGGCGCTCGCCGACCGCGCGAACGAGTTCGTCGAAGCGCAGGCGCCCTGGAATCTCAAGAAGGACCCCGCGAAGGACGGCGAGCTGCTCGAGGTCTGCGCGATCGCGCTGAATCTCTTCCGGCAGATCACGATCTATCTGGCGCCGGTCCTGCCGCGCTTCGCCGAGGAGTCGGCGCGGCTGCTCTCGCTCGCAGGTGAGACGCAATGGGAAGACGCGGCGAAGCCGATCGTCGGCAAGGCCGTCGCCGAGTTCCGACCGCTGATGGAGCGCGTCGATCCGGCGAAGGTCGAGGCGCTGCTCGCTGCGGCACGCGCGATGTCGGACGAGGCGGCGGGGGCGGCCGCCGCGGGAGCGATCGGCGACGGAGCCTCGACGAACGCCGCCGAAGGCGAGGCCTTCGCCGGCGAGCCGCTCGCGGCGGAGTGCTCGATCGACGATTTCGCGAAGATCGATCTGCGGATCGCCCGCATCGTGTCCGCGAAGGCGGTTCCGAAGGCGGACAAGCTGCTCGAGCTCGAGATCTCCCTCGGCGGCGGTGAGCGGCGCACGATCTTCGCCGGCATCAAGGCGGCCTACGATCCGGAGACGCTGGTCGGGCGCCTCACGGTCGTCGTCGCCAATCTCGCGCCGCGCAAGATGAAGTTCGGGGTCAGCCAGGGCATGGTGCTGGCGGCGGGAGCGGGGGGCAGCGATCTGTTCATCCTGGCGCCGGACTCGGGGGCGAAGCCGGGGCAGCGGGTCCGCTGAAGCAGCCGACTCAGGCAGGAGACGACATGAAGATCGGAATGACTCTTCCCCTGATGGAGCCCGGCATCGACGGCGACGGCCTCGAGCGCTGGGCGCGCGCGATCGAGGCCGGGCCGTTCTCCTCGCTCTGCTTCGGCGAGCGGATGGCGTTCGACAATCCCGAGGTGATCGCGCTCGCGGGGGCTTGCGCAGCTTGGACTTCGCGCGTGCGGCTCGTGACGACGGTGATCGTCGCGCAGCTGCACGATCCGGTGGTGCTCGCGAAGAGCCTCGCGACCGTCGACCAGCTCTCGCGCGGTCGCCTCACGGCCGGGCTCGGTGTCGGCGGACGCGTCGAGGACTACGTCGCGGCGGGCGTCGATCCGAAGACGCGGACCCATCGCGATCTCGCGCGGCGCGTCGACGTCATGAAGCGGGTCTGGGCCGGGGAGAAGGTCGTCGATACGATCCTGCCCGTCGGCCCGCCGCCGATCCAGGCGGGCGGGCCCGAGCTGCTGATCGGTGCGCAAGGACCGAAGGCCGTCCGGGCCGCCGCACCCTGGGCCGATGGCATCGCGGGCTTCAGCTTCGCCCTCGATCTGAAGGAAGCCGAGCGCAGCTTCGAGGAAGTCCGCAGCGTCTGGCGCGAGGCCGGACGCCCGGCGCCGCGCATCACGACCGCCTTCTGGTTCGCGCTCGGCGAAAAGCCCGGCAGCGGCGAGGGCGCTCGCGCGCAGGTCGCGCGACATCTGCGCCACTACTTCAACTGGATCGAGCCGAAGGCCCTCGAAGCGATGCTGCCCGTCACGGGCTTCGCGGGGACGGAAGACGAGCTCTTCGCCGTGCTCGGACGCTTCGCGGAGCTCGGTGTCGACGAGGTCCAGCTCATTCCGACGAGCGACGATCTCGCGCAGCTCGAGCGGGTTGCGCAGCGGATCGGCTGAACCGGTCGATCCCGTCTTCGGCTCGCCGCGGTCGATCACGCTTGCCGGTCTGGATCGCGCTTCCTACCGTGCGGCCACAGCCGCGAGAGGGGAAGCGCATGCAGGATTCCGTTCGTCGATTCGCTCGAGGCGTCCTTCGCGCCGTCCGCATCGCCTCGGCGCCTCGCGGCCGCCGCGAATCGCAGAGCGGCGGGCAAGGGCTCGCACCGCTCGCGCTGGCGCTCTCCTCGGCGCTCTGCGCGGCGCAGCTCGCGATGGTGCCGGTCGGTGCCCGAGCGGCCGAGCCGGCGTCGACGAAGACGCTCGCGTCTGCACGGCCGAACATCCTGCTCGTGCTCGTCGACGACATGGGCTTCTCGGATCTCGGCGCCTTCGGAAGCGAGATCCGAACGCCGAATCTCGATGCGCTCGCGGATTCGGGCCTGCGCTTCACGCAGTTCCATGCGACTCCGGTCTGCGCCCCGACGCGAGCCGAGCTGCTGACGGGCATCGATCATCATCGAACGGGCATCGGCAATTTTCCCGAGCTACGTCAGGACAATCAGAAGGATGCGCCGGGATACGAGGGCTACCTGATCGAGGGGGTCGCGACGGTCGCCGAGCGTCTGAAGGAAGCGGGATATGCGACCTTCATGT
>CAUJGH010000080.1 GCA_963169575.1 Myxococcota bacterium
CGCGGCGGCGCTCGTCGCGGAGGATGTCGGCCCGCGCGGGGTCGCGGTCCTGGCGTCGAATGCGTTCGAGGACTACCTGCTCTCACTGGGCGTCGAGCGTCTGCCGGCCGTGGGGCCGAAGACGACGTCCCGGCTGCTCGAGCTCGGCGTGAAGGACGTCGCGGGCTTGCGGCTGCTCGGCGTCGAGCGGCTGGAGCTCCTGCTCGGGAGCGCCGGCCGCGCGCTCTGGCTGCTGGCGAACGCCGAGGATCCGAAGCCGCTGCGCGTTCGCCAGCATCCGACGACGCTGTCGCGCGAGGAGAAGCTGCCCGTCGCCGATTCGGCCGCTCTCGACGCGGCCTTCGTCCGGCTCGCCAAGCGACTCGAGGCGGCGCTGCGTCGCGACGGATTGGGTGCGAATCGGATCGCGCTCCGGCTCGCGACCGCCGATGCCCGGACCCTCACGCGCAGCCGGGCCCTCGGACCGCCCGCGACGTCGGCCGGCGCCGTCGCGGCCGCCGCCCGCGAGCTGTTCGAGCGGGCCGAGGTCGACCCGGTATCGCTCCGCCGGATCGGAATCGTGCTGAAGGGGCTCGAGGTCGCAGGCGCAGAAGACCGGCAACTCGACCTCTTCTGATCGCCGGACCGGTCGCCGCCCGCCTTTCGAGGGCTTCGCGCGGGCCGCATTTCTCAAGGCATCCCCGGGCAGGGCCGAAAGCGCCTGCGTGTGCTCCTTCCGAGCGCGCGAGGGCAGATCCGCATGGCCGAGCAACCGACCGCCTATCGCCGGAAATACCTGCGCATCCCGACCGACCAGGTCATCTCGTTCGCCGAGCTCGATCGTCCCGATCAGCTGGCCGTATCGAGAGACGTCTCGACGGGCGGCATCCGCTTCGAAGCCGTCGGCATCGAAGTCCATCTCGGCGATCGATTGCGGGTCACGTTCAACGTCGGACGCCGGACGATCGTCGCGACGGGCAAGGTCGTCTGGGCCGTCGACACCGATCCCATCACCCAGGAGGTCGGCATCGCCTTCGAAGAGATCGATCCCGCGGCGCTTCGCTGGCTCGAAGAAGCCATCGAGCCCGTGCTCGACATGCCCGGTCCCTACTGACGCGCGCGTTCTGCGCTTGACATGCTCTCGGACCGGATGCGACCGTCCCGCGCATGGCGGATTTCCATCAGACCGGCGTCATCAGTACCCTCCACCGCCTGGGCGAGCCGAACCTGCAGCGCCTCGAGCGCGAGCTGCTCGAATACAGTCCGCAGCGTCCCGTCGCGCTCGTCCTGCCCTCGCTCTACTCCGAGATCCAGGGGCCGGCGCTCGCGCGCATCGTCGACGAGCTTTCCCGTGTGCCCTACCTCGCGCAGTGCGTCGTCAGTCTCTCCGGCGCGGCCGATGCGGGACAGTTCCGGGAGATGGCGGACCTGTTCGCGCGGGTCCGCTGCCGCGACGGCTCGCCGGCGACGGTGATCTGGAACCAGGGGCCTCGGGTCGATGCGCTGATCGAGCGACTCGCGAGCGAGGGACTGACGCCGGGGGCGGACGGCAAGGGGCGCGCGAACTGGATCGCCTTCGGCTACGTCCTCGCGACCCAGCGAGCGCGGGTCGTCGCGACACACGACTGCGACATCCTCGACTATCGACGCGATCTGCTCGCGCGGCTCTGTTATCCGACCGCCAATCCCGCGCTCGCCTACGAATTCGCCAAGGGCTACTACAGCCGCGTCTCGGACCGGATGCACGGCCGCGTGACCCGACTCTTCATGACGCCTCTGATCCGATCGATGAAGACCGTGCTCGGTCCCGTTCCGCTGCTCGAGTATCTCGAGTCGTTCCGCTATCCGCTCGCCGGCGAGTGTTCGATGACGACCGAGCTCGCCCGGGTCAACCGCATTCCCGCGGATTGGGGGCTCGAGGTCGGCGTGCTCGCCGAGGTCTATCGCAACTGCTCGCTCAAGCGCGTCTGTCAGGTCGAGCTCGTCGAGAACTACGACCACAAACATCAGGAGCTCTCCGAGCACGATCCTTCGGCCGGTCTCCATCGCATGGTGCGCGACATCGCGGCCTCGCTGATCCGCAACCTCGCGAGCTATGGCGTCGAGTTCGATTCGGGCTTCCTCAACACGATGATCGCCGCCTACGTGCGCACCGCCCAGGACTCGATCGCGCGCTACAGCGACGATGCGAAGCTGAACGGGCTCACCTTCGATCGCCACGCAGAGGAGGTCGCCGTCGAGACGTTCTCCGGCGCCCTGCGCGCTGCTGGACTCGACTTTGTCCGCGATCCGATGGGCTCGCCGCAGATCCCGAACTGGAATCGCGTCGTATCGGCGATGCCGGACTTCCTCGTGGATCTGCGCGCAGCGGTCGAGGCGGACGCGCAGGAAGCGTGCTGAGCGGCGGCGCGTCGGATCCGGTCGCGCCGATCCGGCCGGCCGTGCGCGATTGGCTCGGCCTCGGCGCGCTGCTCGCGTTCGCGGGCGCGCTGCGCGCCTTCGCGTGGAGCCGGACGGCGGTCCTCTTCAACGACGGCCCGATCTTCCTCGCCCTCGCGCAGGCGCTGCGCGAAGGCCGCATCGGCGACGTTCTCGCCCACCCGCAGCATCCCCTCTATCCCGCGCTCGTCGCCCTGCTCGAAGCCTTCGCGCTCGCGCCGGAGGCCGCGGCGGTCGCCGTTTCGATCGCGGGCGGACTCCTCGCGGTCGCGGCGGTCTTCTGGATGGCGTGGGCGCGCTTCGGGCGATCGGCGGCCTGGATCTCGGCTTGGGTCGTCGCCCTGCATCCCTGGGCGGTCGACTTCTCGTCCGACGTGATGAGCGACGGGGCCTATGCCGGGCTCCATCTCGCGAGCTTCGCCGTGCTGGTCGAGCTGCTCGAGCGGCCGTCGCGGGGGCGCGCGCTCGCCTTCGGTCTGCTCGCGGCGCTCGCCTACTGGACGCGGCCGGAAGGCCTCGTTCTCGTGGTCGTCGCAGGCGTCGGCTTGGCGACCCGGATCGGGACGGCGCGGCAGGAAGACCGACGTCGATTCGCCGGTTCGGCCGGCATCGTGCTGCTTCTCTGCCTCGGACTCGCCGGTGCCTTCGTCGTCGCGGAGCGGCGCGCGGATGGCGACCTCGGTCTGAGTCAGAAGAAATCCATCGCCGAGCTGGCGCAGGGCGGACCGACGGCTTCGGAGATCGCCCGAGATCGAAGGGAGCGCCGCGAGCTCCGTCGGGATCCGGGCGCGTTGCCGCTTCCGGAGAGCTCGATCCGCGTCGACGGCTCGGGTATCGACCGGCCCGAACGCTCGCTCGCGGGCTTCGCCGAGGCCGTCGTGCGCGTCGTCGCGACGTCAATCTCCGCCTTCCGCCACGAGCTCTTCGCCTTCGCGGTGCTGGGTGTCGTCTTCACGCGGACGTCGAAGCCGAGGCGGGCGCTGCGGACCTTCGATGCGGTGCTCGCCGGTTCGCTCGTCCTGCATACGCTTCTGCTGGTTCTGCTCGTCTGGGGGGCGGGCTATGTCAGCCGGCGACATGCACTCGCGGCCTGGCTCCCGCTGTCGGTCTTCGCGGCCGTCGGCTGGTCCGGCGCCTGGGAAGCGCTGCGCAGCGCCGTCGGTCGGGGCGCCGGGCGAGGAGAGCGGATCGGTGTCGCGCTGGCGGTCGTCGTGCTCCTCGTTTCCTGGGGGCCGCGGGACCTGCGCGCGCGGCGAAGCGATCGCCGCCTCGAGCGCGTCGCCGCGGAATGGCTGAGGAGCGGTCGGGCTCCGCTCGGTCCGGTGGCCGCACAGAAGCGTCGGACCGCGTACTACGCGGCGGCGCCCTTCGTCCCCCTCCCGGACGGGCGCGATGGGCAGATCGAGCGGCAGCTCCGCGGACGCGGCGCGCGCTGGCTCGTGATCGACGCGGCCAAGCTCGGGGACCATGCGGGCCTCGAAGCGGGGATCGGGACCTGGCTCGTTCCGGTCCATACGGCCGTCGACGGAGCCCAATCCGTGCTCGTGTTCGAGGTGAGGCCCGATCCGGCATCCTGAGCCCGGATCTGGCAAGATCTGGCCCGCGATTCGGAGGCGGGGGGACGCACGGGCGCATGCTGCATCGGTACAGCGATGTCTTTCGAACCCTGATCGGCGCGGTGGATCTGACGCTGGTCGGGCTCGCCTGGCTCGCCGCCTACGGGCTTCGCTTCCATGCGGGATTTCCGGCGCCGCTCGGTGTCCCGCCGCTCTCGGCGTATCTCTATCCGCTGCCGCTGATCCTGCCGCTCTTCCTGGTGCTCTTTCATGCCCAGGGGCTGTATCAGCCGCGACGGATGGATTCGCCCCTCGGCGAGGCGGCCGCGGTGGTCCGCGCGACGGCCCTCGCGATCCTGGTCCTCGCGGCGGCGACGTTCTTCGCCCGCGGTCAATCGGACTCGCGTCTCACGATCGGGCTCTTCAGTCTGATCGCGCCGGCGATGGTGATCGGATTCCGTTCGTCCGTCCGGTTTCTGCTGCGGCAGGCGCGGCGTCGCGGCTACAACCTGCGCTACGTGCTGCTCGTCGGGTCCGGTCCCCTCGCGGAGAGCGTGGTCGCGCGCATCGAAGGGCGGCCCGATGCGGGCCTCCGGATCCTCGGTGTCGTGGCGGATGGCGCGCTCGGAGGGGGCGTGGCGGGTGCGCGGGTCATCGGCGGCTACGGCGACCTCAATTCGATCCTGCGCGCCCACCGCGTCGATCAGCTGATCATCGCGCTGTCGCGCCATGAGGCGGAGCGCTTCGAGAAGGTGGTGGCGTCGCTCGCGGACGAGATCGTGAACGTCAAGGTCGTCCCGGACCTCGTGCATGGTCATGGCCTTCGCAGCACGGTCGAGAGCCTCGATGGCATTCCGGTCATCGGTCTGCACGAGACGGCGCTCGTCGGTTGGCCGGCCGTCGCGAAGCGGGCCTTCGATTTCGGGGTGTCCCTCGCCGCGCTCCTGCTGCTCTCGCCCGCGCTGATCGGGATCGCGCTGGCGATCGCGCTGACGTCGGGGCGCCCGGTTCTCTACCGGCAGACGCGCATGGGCCACGACGGCCGCGTCTTCGACATGCTGAAGTTCCGCTCGATGCGAAGGGATGCGGAGGCGGGCGGTGTCGGCTGGACGCGCGCGAACGATCCCCGGCGAACGCGCATCGGCCGCTGGCTGCGGCGCTTCGATCTCGACGAGCTGCCGCAGCTCGTGAACGTCCTGCGCGGCGAGATGAGCCTCGTCGGGCCCCGGCCGGAGCGGCCCGCCTACATCGAGGCGTTCCGCCGTGAGATGCCGGGCTACATGCTGCGGCACAAGGTCCGGGCCGGGATGACCGGCTGGGCGCAGGTCCACGGCTGGCGCGGCGATACCTCGATCCAGGAGCGGCTCGAGCACGATCTCTACTACATCCAGAAATGGTCGCTCTGGCTCGATCTGCGGATCCTCGCGATGACCCTGCTGCGGCTGGGGCGCTAGGTCGCTCGTCGATTCGCGGCGAGCGGGCGTTCGAGATGCGACACGACCGCGTCGACGACGCGCTCGACCCGTGCGCTTCCGAGCTCGGGATAGAGGGGCAGCGCGAGGCATTCGCGGGCCGCACGTTCGACTTCGACGAGCGGCAGGGCCGGTGCGTGGGCGGCGAGGGCCGGCTGCTGGTGCAGGCCGCGAGCGTAGTAGACCTCGCAGGCGATCCCCTGGCGCCTGAGCGCGTCGATCAGCCCCGCGCGCCTGCCGGCATCGACCCGGACGACATAACGATGATAGGTATGGAACGCGGGCGCCGGCGCAGGCGCGAGCAGACGGAGCGGGAGACGGTCCGGCTCGAAGGGCTCGAGCGCGCCGAGGGCGCCCCGTTCGCGGAAGAGGGCGTCGTAGCGCGCGGCCCATTCGCGACGCGCCCGCGTCCATTCTTCGAGATGGGCGAGCTTGATCGATAGGGCCAGGGCCTGGAAGGAATCGAGGCGAGAGTTGATGCCGAGCTCGGTGTAGACGCCCGGCTCGGACTCGCCGTGGGCCCGCAGCCGTGCAATGCGGCTCGCGAGCGCGGCGTCGGCGGTGACGATGGCTCCGGCGTCGCCGAGGGCGCCGAGGTTCTTGGTCGGATAGAAGGAGAGGCAGGCGATCCGGGCCTGCGCGCCGAGCGGTCGCCCGGAAGCGTCGCGGGCCCCGACCGATTGGGCGGCGTCCTCGACGATCGGGATTTCGCGGGCACGGCATTCGTCGGCGAGTGCATCGAGCTCGCAGAGTCGGCCGAAGAGATCGACGCTCAGGACGGCCTTGAGACGCGGGATGCTGCGCGCCCGCGCGAGAGCGTCTTCGGGGTCGAGATTCAGCGTGTCGGGTCGGATGTCGCAGAAGAGCGGCCGCGCGCCCAGGCGAACGATCGTCGCGGCGCTCGCGAAGAACGAGAAGGCCGGGCAGAGCACGACGTCGCCCGGCCCGACGTCGAGGGCGCGCAGTGCGAGCCAGAGCGCGTCGGTGCCCGAGTTGCAGCCCACGGCGTGCTCCGTGTGGCAGAGCCGCGCGAGCTCGGATTCGAAGGCGCGGACCGGATCGCCCAGGACGAACCGTCCGCTCGCGAGGAGCTTCGCGAGGCCGGCGAGCAGGGCCGGCTCGAGCGCGTCGTGCTGGATCGCGAGGTCCTGCATCGGGATGGGATCGGGGCTCGCCGTCAAGGGCGCTTGCCTCCGAGACACGCGGCGATCTCCGCGTCGAGCGCCGCATCGAAGCGGGCGGGCGCGAATCGCTCGGCCCAGCGCCGGAGGTCGGGCGGATGGAAACGACTCTCGGCCTTCTCGAAGCGCAAGATCGCCTGCTCGAGGGCTGCCGGATCCTGGCGGTCGAAGAAGAGGCCGGTCGGGGGAGGCTTCGCGCCGCCCGTCTCTTCGTCTTCGCGGTCTGCGCCCGTCTCTTCGCTGTCCGGCGACCGCAGGGGGACCACGCTGTCGAGGACACCGCCGGCGCCGAACGCGATCACGGGCCTTCCGGCCGCCTGCGCCTCGACGGCGATCATTCCAAAGTCCTCGCGCTGCGGATGGATCAGGGCTCTACACCGCCGATAAAGTTCGGCGAGCGTCGCATCGTCCACGCGGCCGACGAACTCGATGTTCGAGGGGCAGCCGCGGGCGAGGGCGCGCTGCCCGGGTCCGTCGCCCGCAACCACGAGCCGGCGTCCCGAGCGCCGGAAGGATTCGATCGCGACGTCGTCTCGCTTGTAGGGGACGAAGCCGCTGACGAGCAGGAAGAAAGGATCGGCCGGCGCCTGCGCGACTTCGATCCAGGAGACGTCGACCGGCGGCGCCACGACGTTCGCGTCCCGCGCATAATGGCGCCGGATGCGACTGGCGACTTCGCTCGAGATCGCGACGAAGCGGGTCACCGCGTCCGGTCCCGACGTCCGCCGATCGAAGCGGCGCAGCGCCGCGACGAGCGGTGCTGCGAGGGCGCGTCGCAGGCCGCGGCCGAGGTATTCGTCGATCTGATCCCAGACGTAGCGCATGGGCGTGAAGCAGTAGTCGAGGTGCGGAATCCCTTCCGGCACCGGGACACTCTTCGCGACGGCATGGCTCGTCGAGAGCACGAAGTCGTAGCCGTGCAGGTCGAATCGACGGATCGCCCAGGGATGGAGCGGCAGCAGCTTCTTGTAATGCCGGTGGGCGAGCGGGAGACGATCGAGCGGGCTGGTCTCGATGGCGAGCCGCTCGATCGCGGCGGGGACCCGGCCGGGGACGTGGAAGAGGGTGTAGAGATGGGCGTCGGGAAAGCGGCGGGCGAGATGCTCGAGCACCCGTTCCCCGCCGCGGTGGCCGGTCAACCAGTCGTGGACCAATGCGATTCGCAAGGGCGGCAGTCTAGCAACCCGTTGAAGAACTCCCGCTGTCGCCCGACACGCGTCTTTTCCGCCCGCTCTTCGTTGCGAAAGCGGGCTGGGCTTCAGCCCAGCGGCGCTTCCGCGCCTCGATCGGACGGAAAATCCACGCGTCGGATCTCCGCGGGAGTTCTTCAACGGGCTGCTCGCAGTCCGTCCCGGGCCTCCGGCTTCGCTCGTTTCGAGACCCCCTCGACCCGGAACGAAACGCCGCCGAGCTCAGGCCGCCGTCGGCGTCGGCGTTCCCTTGCGATCGGAGAGCGTCAGCGCGAGGGCCTCGTCGATCGTATCGACCAGATGGATGCCCAGGGCCTCGCGCACCTCGCTCGGCACCTCGACCAGATCCTTCTCGTTCCGGCGCGGGATCACGACGGTATCGATCCCGGCGCGCCGGGCCGCGAGCAGCTTGCCCTTGATCCCGCCGACGGGCAGGACGCGCCCGCGCAGGGAGATCTCACCCGTCATCGCGACGTTGCTGCGCGCGCTGCGGTCGGACAGGAGGGAGACGAGAGCCGTCACGAGGGCGACGCCGGCCGAGGGACCATCCTTCGGGACCGCGCCAGCGGGGACGTGCAGATGGATCTCGCGCGGCGCCAGCGCCGATTCGTCGAGGCCGAGCTGCTTGGCGTGGGCCCGGACCCAGGAGAGTGCGGCCTCCGCAGACTCCCGCATGACGTCTCCGAGCTGGCCGGTCAGGCGCAGGCGGATGCCCTGGCCGCCCGGATTGTCGGCTGCTTCGATGAAGAGGATGTCGCCGCCGTGGGCCGTCACCGCGAGCCCGACCGCGACCCCCGGAATGCTCGAAGCCTCGGCCGTCTCCGGCAGATGCGGCGGTGCACCGAGCGATTCGGCGACCGTATCGGGGCCGACGACGATCGTCGCATCGCGATTCTCCGCGATCCGCCGCGCGCTCTTGCGCATCAGGGTCGCGACGTGGCGCTCGAGGTTGCGGACACCGGCCTCGCGCGTGTAGTCGCCGATCACCTTCTCGAGCGCCGCGCGCTCGACCGTGACCTGACCGGGCGTGAGCCCGTGGGCCTCGATCTGCCGGGGGACGAGGTATTGCTCGGCGATCGCGAGCTTCTCCTGCTCGGTGTAGCCCGAGAGCTCGATCACCTCCATGCGGTCGAGCAGCGCCGGGGGGATCGTCGAGAGGGTGTTCGCCGTCGCGATGAAGAGCACGCGTGAGAGGTCGAAGGGGGCCTCGATGTAGTGGTCGGAGAAGCTGTGGTTCTGTTCGGGATCGAGGACCTCGAGCAGCGCCGACGACGGATCACCGCGGAAATCGGAGCCGACCTTGTCGATCTCGTCGAGCAGGAAGACGGGGTTGCGCGAGCCGGCCCGCTTCAGGCTCTGCAGGATGCGGCCGGGCATCGAGCCGACATAGGTCCGCCGATGACCCCGGATCTCGGCCTCGTCGCGAACGCCGCCGAGCGATGCGCGCGTGAACTGGCGACCCATGCAGCGGGCGATCGAGCGGCCGAGGGAGGTCTTGCCGACGCCGGGCGGGCCGACGAAGCAGAGGATCGGCGCCTGCGCGTCGGGCGCGAGCTTGCGCACGGCGAGGAACTCGAGGATGCGGTCCTTGATCTGGCTCAGGCCGTGGTGGTCCGCATCGAGGATCTTGCGGGCCTCTACGAGATCGAGATGGTCCTCGGTCTGCTTGTTCCAGGGGAGCTCGAGCAGCCAGTCGAGATAGGTCCGGATCAAATGACGATCGGGGGCGTGCTGCGGAAGCGACGAGAGGCGCTTCAGCTCGCGCTGCGCGAGGGCCTCGGCCTCCTCCGGGAGTGCCATCGCGTCGAGCTTCTCGCGCAGCTCGTCGATCTCGCGGGCCCCGGCGTCGGTCTCGCCGATCTCCTTCTGGATCTCGCGCATGCGCTGGCGGAGCATCCGCTCTCGCCGCCGCGGATCGGTCTCGCCGCCGGCCTCGCCAGCGAGGGTGCGCTGCGTCTCGGCGATCGTGACTTCCTTCTCGAGGTGGCTCTCGACGAGCCCGAGGCGCGTCTCGGGATCGGCCTCCGCGAGCAGCTCGATGCGATCTTTCGGCGTCATCGCGATGTTCGACGCGATCAGGTCGGCGAGCAGGCCGGGAGACGGAATGCCCTGCAGGAAGGTCTTCCATTCGTCCGGCATGTCGTCGCGCAGCTCGATCACGCGCTGGGCCAGCATTACGACGCGCCGCCAGGCCGCCTCGAGCGAGGGCGTGAGGGTCTCGGGCTCGGCGAGCGGCAGAACCTGGACGCGCAGCGTCGGCTCCCAGGCCACGGTCCGCGTCATGACTGCGCGGGCGAGACCCACGACGAGGGCCTGCTTGCCCTCGCGGCGGGTATCGATGATCCGCATGACGCGGACGATCGTGCCGACGTCGTGCAGGGCCTCGATGCCCGGGTTCTCGGTCGAGGGGTCGCGCTGGGCGACCACCAGCATGTACCCGTCCTGGCCGGCTTCTTCGAGGGCGGCGAGCGAGCGCGGCCTTCCGATCGCCAGGGGCATCGTCACGCCGGGAAAGACCACGACGTCCCGCACCGGCAGAACCGGCAGGATCGCGGGCACCTCGAGCGTCTCTGCGCCCGCCACCTGGACGGCGAAGGAAGCGACCCCGGGAATCGCCGGTCGCGGCGTCTCGGCCCCGCGCTTTTCGTTCGCGCTGGGGTCGTGCCCGCCGTCGTGTCCGCCGTCCTGTCCGCCTTCGTGTCCGCCGTTGGGGTCGTTCGAGTTGGGGTCGGCCAATGCTTCCTGAAGCCTC
>CAUJGH010000081.1 GCA_963169575.1 Myxococcota bacterium
CCATTTCACGATCGTTGCGCTCGGCATCGAGCCTCCGCCGCGATCGGCGGACGGGCAGCCGCAACCGGGCGAGGCGCCGGTCGTGTATGCAGCCGAGGCGAGCGTCCCGCTCCTCAGTCGAAGAGGCGACCGACCAGCAGCGGAATGACGGGCTCGACGCGCAGGATGCGCGTGCCGAGATGGACCGCTTCGAAGCCGAGTGCGACGAGCCGCTCGACCTCGTGCGCCAGCAGGCCGCCCTCCGGCCCGACGAAGACGGTGATCGCTCCCGGGACCCGGTGCGGACAGGCCGTCGTTGCATCGGGATGGGCGACGAAGCCCCGGCGACCGATCATCGCTTCGGGAAGCACGTCCTCGACCAGCGTGTCGAAGCGGCGGACGAGTTCGATCGGCGGCAGCACCGTGTCGCGCGCCTGCTCGAGTCCGAGCAGCAGACGCTCGCGCATCGCATCCGGCTTCACGTCGTGGCTCTGCCAGAAGCTCTTCTCGGTCCGCGCGGTCGAGGCGACGAAGATGCGGGAGACCCCCAGGCTGGCGGCCGTCGAGAGGATGCGGCGGAAGACCGGCGGCCGCGGAAGCGCGAGCACGAGCTCGAAGGGGCGCTTCGGCGGCGGATCCTCTTCGAGCCGGATCTCGAGCGAGAGCGTCTCCGCATCGAGCGCGAGGACGCGACCCCGGCCGATCCGACCGCCGACGACGCCGACCCGGAGCTCGTCGCCCGCCGCCGTCCGCAGGATCTCCTCCGCGTGGCGCCGGCGCCGGCCGCCGATGAGGGCCCTGCCCGTCCCCTCATCCCATTCGTCCGGCTCGACGAGCAGACAGTTCACGGCGCGCCGTCCGGCGGGAGCGAGGCGCCCGCAAAGGTCCACCGATCGCTGCTAGTGTCTGGCTCGTGAGCGATTCCGACCTCTTCGAGACGAGTTCCGAAGCATTGACCCGCGGCGTGCGCGTCCAGGTCCGCGCGCGCTATTCGGGCGAGCACAGCAGCCCCGCCGCCAGCCGCTGGTTCTTCCTCTATACGATCACGATTTCGAACGAGGGCGAGACCGCCGTCCAGCTGCTCAATCGCCACTGGACGATCATCGACGGCACCGGCCATACCGAAGAGGTCCACGGTCCCGGCGTCGTCGGCGAGCAGCCCGTGCTCGAGCCCGGGCAGCGCTTCGAATACACCTCCGGCTGCCCGCTCCCGACGCCCTTCGGATCGATGGCGGGAACCTTCGAGATGATCCGCCGCGACGGAACCCGCTTCGAGGCCGAGGTCGCCCTGTTCCAGCTGATCCAGCCCGCTTCGATCCATTAGTCGCCTCGCTGCCCGGATCATGCTAGGTCTGCTGCCGCGCCACCAGGACCGGCAGGTCGCGCAGATCGTCGAGGGCGAAATCGGGCCGCGGTCCGGCATACTGCGCGAGCGCCGCCTCGGGCTCCCGGATCCGGCGGGTGAGCCAGACGGTTCGCATGCCGACGGCAGCGGCCCCGGCGATGTCGGCCGAGAGACTGTCGCCGACGTGGAGGATCTCGCGGGGCGGAAGTCCCAGCCCGGCGGCGACGGCCTCGAAGATCTCCGGGCGGGGCTTGCGGATCCCGAGCTCGTCGGAGACGACGATGGCCCGAAGATGGGCGAGCAGGCCCGATTCGGCGAGGACGGCCCGGGCGGTCTCGCCGTGGGAGAAATTCGAACAGAGCCCGAGCGGGAAGCCCGCGGCGAGCGTCATCAACACGGGCTCGTGATGGTCGGGCGTCGTCACGGCTGCGCGCAGGGCGTCCATGTGGACCGCCGTCAGCTCGGCTGCGAGCGCCCCCGGATCCGCGACGTCGAGTCGCCGGGCGAGCGCCGCGAAGCGGTCGACGGTCGGCAGCTCGAGGCCGAGATCGATCGTCGCCGGGCGCAGCGCTGCATCGACCTCGTCGAGGAGCGCCGCGAATTCGAGCACGGACCGCGAGATTCCCGCCATCTCCCGCGCGCGGGCATGCAGCGCCGGCAGCGTCGCCGCGACCCGCCGCCCCTCGACCTCGATCGGCGCGAGCCGGCGATGGTTCTGGTCGACGAGCGTGTCGAAGAGATCGAAGACGATGCCCCGGATCACGGGCTTTGCGGCCTAACCCTTCGCCTCGAGGGCCTCGTCGATGACGCGTTTGAAGTTCGGGAAGGGCTGCGCGCCCGAGAGGTTGCGCCCATTGATGAAGAACGCGGGCGTCCCCGTCACGCCCAGCTTCTGCGCCTGCTCGAGATCGGCCTCGATCGCCTTGCGCACGTCGGCCGAGGCGACGTCCTTGCGGTAGCGGTCGAGATCGAGCCCGATCTCCTTCGCATAGCCCTCGAGCGTCTCCACGCGCAGGTCGCGCTGATTCGCGAAGATGCGGTCGTGCATCGCCCAGAACTTGCCCTGGCGATGAGCCGCCTCCGCGGCGGCGTGGGCGCCGCGGGCCTCGGGATGGATGTCGAGCGGGAGGTGCTTGAAGGCGATCCGGACGGAATCCCCGTATTCCTTCTCGATCTGCTCGAGCGTCGGCCCGACCCGATTGCAGAAGGGGCACTGGAAATCCGACCACTCGACGATCGTGACCTTCGCGTTGCTCTTGCCTCGAACCGGAGCGCTACCGAGCTCGATCTTGTACTCGCGCGCCGGATCCGGCCCGGACGGGCGGCGCGGCGGCGCGCCGGGGGCTGCGGCGACCGGGAGATTCTCGAGCGCATCGGTCGCGCGTTCGATCTGGGCCGTCGCCCGCTCGAGCGAGTCCGCGACGAAGAAGCTGCCCCCGATGATCGAGAGGCTGACGAGGACGGCGGCGATGACGATCGCGCGCCCGTTCGAAGAATCCGACACGTTCTAGCTCCCTCCTGGGGCCGACCCGAGGAGCGGTCACGGCCCGACGCATGCTCGATCACGAAACGGGCGTAGGGTACGGCCTCAGATCTCGTGGCGCAGCAGCCGCCGGAGCTCGGGCGTATGGGCGCGGACCGCGCGCGTGATCCGCGTCATCTGGTTCTGGAGGCGCGCCGGGCTCGCGCCGTCGCCGCGGGCGATCTCGGCCAGGGTATGGCCCGATGCGACGGCCAACAGCCAGCCGCGCTGGAGCTCGTCGAGATGCCCGAACGACTGCTCGATCTGGCGCCAGCGGCTCCGGCCGTCGGCGAGATCCTCCGGATCGCTCCCCAGCCCGCCGAAGCCCTCGCCCCCGCCCCAATCCGAGAGCCCACCGTCCTCGAGCTCGTCCGGGTCGAGATCCGAGCGCGACGACGAGCGCCCGAGCACCTGCCTCGCCTCGTCGAGCACCGCACCCTCGACGCGCTTCGAGACGTAGGCCGAGAGCTCGTGCTCGTGGGCATCGAGCCGGCGATTGCGCAGCGCCTTCAGGAGCCCGTAGTACCCGGCGGAGATCAGATCGTCCCGCCATGCGGGATCGAGGCCGAAGCGGCGCTCGATGCGCTGCGCGAAATAGCGCACACGATGCGAGAAATGATCGACGAGCCGGTCGAGCTCCGGATCCGAGCGGATTTCGATTCGATCCTCGGGCGTGTCGGGGAACTGCATCGCGGCGCATCTTGACCGAACCGCGCGAGGCGAGAAGTGACCCGACACACAGCGTCCGACATTGATTGTCCGTCAGATGAAGACTGGAGAATTCCCCGGAGATCGCCGCCGAATCGGCCTATTCGGCTTCGATCTCCATCAGCGCGTCGAGCACGTCCGCGGCGCTCTGCAGACGCGCCGCGGGGCTCTTCTCGAGCAGCCGCGAGATGAGCTCGGCGAGGGGATCGGGGAGGTCGGGCCGGAGCGAGCGCGGATCGGGCGCGGGCGTGTGGCGATGATGATAGGCGACCTCGCCGGCGTCGAAGGGAACCCGACCGGTCGCGAGTTCGAAGAGGGTGGCGCCGAGGGAATAGAGATCCGAGCGGTGGTCGACGTCCTGGCCGAGGACCTGCTCGGGCGACATGTAATAGGGCGTCCCCGAGACCAGGGTCGTCGCGCCGCGGACCTCTTCGAGCACCTTGGCGAGTCCGAAGTCCATGATCTTGATGACGCGGTCGGTCGTCGCGAAGAGGTTGGCGGTCTTGATGTCGCGATGGACGATGCCCTGGCCATGGGCGTAGTCGAGACCGCGGCAGGCCTGCCGTGCGATGCCGATGACGTTCAGGGCGGAGAGCTGGCCGCGCTCGCGCAGGATCGTGTGCAGCGGCTGGCCCTCGAGCAGCTCCATCGTGATGAAGAACTGCCCGTCCTGCTGGTCCGCGTCGAAGACCGTCACGATGTTCGGATGGTTCAGGCGCGCGGCGGATTGCGCCTCGCGCAGGAAGAACTGGAGCGCCCGCGGATGATGGCGACGCAGGCCCTCGGGCAATCGCTTCAGCGCCACGATGCGCCCGAGCCGCGTATCCCGCGCCCTGTAGACCACGCCCATGCCGCCCCGGCCGATCTCCTCGAGCAGCTCGTAGCGGACCTCCCCGACGAAGGCCGTCGAGCCGCCGTCCGGAATCCGGTCGCCGATGCGCTGGGCCACGGGTGCGAAGACGTGGCCCGATGCGCTGCGCTGCTTGCGCAGGAGCTCGATGCGGGAGGCGATGTTCGGATAGGTCGGCTCGCGGCGGCGGAGATCCTCGAGGATGCCGAGCGCGCGCTCGGTATGGCCTGCCTGCTCCCAGTAGCCTGCGAGACGGGCGTAGGTGTCGGCGGGCGCATAGCTCGGGCGGAAGGTCGCGATGTGTTCGTCGAGCTTCGCCGCGGCGAGGTCGAAATGGCCTTCGGTCTCGAAGGCGTCGGCGAGCAGACCGCAGGCCTCGCGGAAGGCCGGATCCGTCGCCTCGACGAGCTGGAGCAGGCGGATCGCGCGCGGCCGCTGGCCGTGTTCGATCGCGAGCTGGGCCGCCTCGAAGACGCGGCCGTAGCGCTCGAGCGCCGTCAGCCAGCGATCGATCGCACCGCATTCGCGGTAGCAGCGGATCGCGCGTTCGTAGTCGAGCCCGCGCTCGTAGCACTCGCCGGCGTGGAGCAGCTGATCGTCGCGGAGATGGGCATCCGCGGCCTCGAGCCAGGCGCCCGCCTTCTCGAAGAGCGAGGCGGCCCGCCCGACCTCGCCCTGGGCGAGCCGGAGCCGCGCGGCGGCGAGTGGATCACCGGCGGACTCGAAGAAGTCGGCAGCCCGTGCGAAATCGCCCTCCTGCTCGAACTTCCCGCCGAGCAGCCGATAGCCGAGGGTCGCCTGCCCGTCGCGCTCGAGGGCGCGCGCGACGGATGCGAGGTCTCCGGCCAGATAGGGCAGGACCGCCGGCGGACAGCCCTTGAAGACGGCATCCGCCGCGAGCACGTCGATGAGGACCGGCATCGGGCGGAACGAGGTCACGACGAGCGAATGGTCGAAGACGCGATCGCCGCATCCGATGAGCAGATGATGACTGCCCTTGGGCAGCAGGATCCGGATCGAGCCCGCACTCGCCACGCGCGGTTTGTCGATCAGGCCCGGCACCGCGACCTGCGCCTCGTGGGCCGGACGATCGCCCCACACGACGGCGACGTCGACGGGACAGGTCGAAGGATGGACGTCGAACTCGACCCGCATCGTTCGCCTGTTCCGCACGCGGACGAGCTTCTCTTCGTGGATCTTGCCGAGCACTTCGTCGGTCGCCGGATCGATCAGGAGGCCATCGACGATCACGGTGTAGCGCCCGGTAAACAGGCGCTGGAACTGGGTCTCGCGCGCGACCATGTGATGTTGTCGACGAGTCGAGGCGCCGCCCTTGCGAATCTGCTCCTCGGTCGAGGCATCCGGAAGCCGGGCGCGACTGCGCACCCAGCGAACGCGGAAGATCCCGCGCAGCTCTTCCGGATAGACGATCGCGACCGCGATGTCCCCGCGCTGGCGCAGCAGCAGCAGGAGTCCACCGAGCACGAGGCCCGCGAATCCGACCGAGACGAGCGTACGCGGGCTCGAGAGCCCCGCGACGATTTCGCCGAAGGAGAGCCCGCCTCGCCGCAGCGGTTCGGGGATCCACGACATCGCGCGGGTGACGCGCGGATCGACGGATTCCCAGCCCGGCTCGACCGGCGGCTCGGGCCAGGCCGGGGACGGGCCGCGCGGAAGCGCGAGGGCCGTCAGCTCGATCGACGAGGCGAGTCCCGCGCGCGCCGCCTGGACCTCGCGAGAGGCCGGCGCGTGCGCGAGGAGCGCATCGATGACGGCGATCGCCTCGAGCAGGCGTCTCTGCGTGTGGTAGAAGCCGGCGAGGTCGTAGCGGAAGCGGATCTGGTCTTCCGCCGGTCCCGACGCGTCGAGACCCGTGAGGAAAGCGCGTTCGGCCGCGGCCGCGTTGCCGGCGCGCGCGAGGTTGACGGCGAGTCCGTGCCAGACGTCGACCTGGATCTCCTCGCCTTCGGAGCGCGCCGACTCGATCACCCCCGCATAAGCCTCGGCGGCGGCCGCGGATTCGCCCGCGGCTTCGAGCAGGCGCGCCGAGTCGAGCGCAGCCTGCCGGAGAATCGGCGCGCGCGCGGGGAGCTCGGGCTCGGCGGGCTCGGCGGGGACGGGCGTCAGGGGCGGCGGCGCGGTGGCGGGATCCGGCGGCGCGATCGGCGGGGCAATCGGTGGCGGCGGCGGCGGTTCGAGCCGGGCTCGCGCCTCGATGCGGCGCTCGGGATCGAGTGTGATCGCGCGCTCGAGCCAGGGACCGGCATGGAGGCCCGTCGTCGGGAGCAAGCCTGCGAGGTCCGGCGCCAGCCAGCGCCAGGGGCCGTCGAGCGCCTGATCGAGGCGCGTCGGGGTCGCCTCGCCTTCGCCGAAGGCGAGGGCTGGCGCAACCCACCACGCGAGCGCGACGAGCGCGCCCAGCAGGCGCCGCTTTGAATCGAGGGTCGGCCGCACGCCGCCTCCAGAAACCAGGGACCCCCGCAGCCGCCGAGTGGTCCCGGACAGCGCCGGCTCGATCACAGAAAGAGGGGTCGAAACAGACGCGCTGCAGCATAGCGCGCGCGCAAGGCGTGCCGTTCAGGGCTCTCCCCGATGCCGGACCCCGCCGAGCATCGCATGCTCGCGCCGCTTGGTCCGCCCCGGAGTCCCCAAGGGAGAGTTGGTGATTCGAGTCACCGACACCCCCGATCGCTGTGCCACCGTTCGAGCTGCTCCCCGGGCTCGAAGCCGAAGGATCCTCCATGCAATCCGACCAGGACGGCGCTGCATTCGACCCGATCGACGCGCAAAGTCGGGTCTCCGACCGGCTCCTGTCCCTTCTCTTTTCCGCGCTCGCAAAGCACGACATCGCGCCGACCGGCCTGCTCGGCGATCTGCCGATCGCCCTCGACGATCGGGGCCGGGTCTTGAGTCCCGTCCATTGGGATCTGTTCTGCGAGCTGCTTCGCCGACTCGAATACCAGCTCGGTGGCCCCGACGGGCTCGAGGTCTGCGGCGAGTGGCTCTGCGAGCGGGAACCGAAGTCCGGGCTGGGCGGACTGCTCGCCTTCGCGACCTCGCCGACCGCGCTCTACCGCACAGCCGCGCGGGTCGCGGTGCAGCGCGCGCTTCCCGGCGTCGCGGTCGCGATCGACGCCCCGGCGGCCCGACACCTCCGGATCGAAGTGAAGCAGGCGGAGACGTTGCGCCCGTGTCCGCAGCTGCTCCATCTCGCGACCGGCGCCGCTCGCGCCTTGCCGCGACTGCTCGACATGCCCGACGCGGTCGTCGAGGCGGACGTCTCGGCGCGCTGCGCAGAGCTCGACGTCCAGATCCCATCTTCGCGAACCGGCTTCGCGCGCATCCGCCGACTGCTTCGGTCGATCCTCTCGCCCGGCGCGCTGCTGCAGCAGCTCGAAGACCGACAGCTCGAGCTCGAAGCCCGGCATGCCCGCCTGGCCCGCGCGCACCGCGAGCTGCAGGAACGCGAGCAGGATCTTCGTGCGCTCTCCGATGCCGCGATCGACACCCTCTGCGAGATCGACGAGCGAGGCCGCATCGTCTTCATCAGCGCTTCGGTCCGGGAGCTGATCGGTTATTCGCAGGAGCAGGTCGCCGACAGCCATTACCGACTCTGGATTCCGACGCCCCTGCACGGCTTCGCGAAGGCGCGCTTCGAATCGCTGCAGAAGGCGCCGATCGGGACGGCGATCCGGAAGGCCCGGATCGAGCTCCACGCCGCACATGGACGCCGCGTCGCGGTGGAAGTCTCGATCCGCTCGCATCGGACGGCGAGCGGCGAATGGCGCGCCGTCGCCAGCCTGCGCGACGCGACGCCCCCGCTCCAGCTTCGGGCGGCGGCGCAGCGCGTGACCCGGATCGTCGAGCGCGTGCTCTCCGGCGACGACGAGACGCCGGCCGGCGGCGCCCGGATCGATCCGCGTCAGGTCGTCCGCGCCGAGGGCGCCTCTCCGGCTCAGTCGGGCAAGCGCTCGATGTCGGCGCCGAGGGCCCGCAGCTTTTCCTCGATCCGCTCGTAGCCGCGATCGACGATCTCCGCGTTCTGGACGATGCAGGGCCGCTTCGTCGCACAGCAGGCCGCGATGATCATCGCCATGCCCGCACGGATGTCCGGGCTCCGGACCGTCTGCCCGCGCAGCTTCGACGGCCCCGAGATGATCACGCGATGCGGATCGCAGATGATCGCGTTCGCGCCCATCTGGATCAGCGGATCGACGAAATACATGCGCCCCTCGAACATCTTCTCGAAGAACAGGATCGTTCCCTCGCTCTGGGTCGCGAGCACGAGGAACGGGCTCATCATGTCCGTCGGAAACTGGGGCCAGGGTCCGTCGTCGACCTGGGGAATCGCGCCGCCCGCGTCCGGTCGCACGCGCGGGACCTGACCGGAGGCCAGCACGATCCGGTCGCTCTTGATCTCGACGTCGACTCCGAAGCGCTCGAAGACGCGGTGCATCATCCAATAATGACTGCGAGCGGTGTCGTGGACCGTGATTCCGCCGTGCGTCGCTGCGGCGAGGGCGAGGTAGGAGCCGACCTCGATGTGGTCGGAGACGACGCGATGGGTCGCGCCGCTCAGGCGCTCGACACCGGTGATCGTCAGCGTATTCGTCTGCAGCCCCTCGATCCGGGCGCCCATCGCGACGAGCAGGCGCGCGAGATCGACGACATGCGGCTCGCTCGCGGCGTTGAGGATCGTCGTCGTGCCCTTCGCGAGGGCCGCGGCCATCAGGATGTGCTCGGTCGCCGTCACGCTCGCTTCGTCGAAGAAGATGACGGCCCCGGACAGGCCGCCCTGCGGCGCGCGAAACTCGAACTCGGACTCGTCGATGCTCGCGCCGAGCTGACGCAGGCCGTAAAAATGCGTGTCGAGGCGGCGGCGGCCGATGCCGTCGCCGCCGGGCGGATGGAGCTTCGCGCGCCCGACGCGATGCAGAAGCGGCGCGACGAAGAGCAGGGAGGTGCGCACGCGTTCGCACAGCTCTGCGGGCAGCGGATGGTCCCCGACGTTGGCGGCGCGAATCGTGACCCGGTCGCCCGCGCGCGAGATCTCGGCGCCGATCACCCCCGCGATCTCGAGCATCACGTCGACGTCCCGGATCGAGGGGACGTTCTCGAGCACCACCTCTTCGTCCGTCAGGAGCGCCGCCGCGATCATCGGCAGCACCGCGTTCTTGCTCCCCGAGGCCCGGATCTCGCCGGAGAGGGGACGCCCGCCACGAATCACGAATCGGCTCACTCGCTCTCCCCCCCTTCAGCATCCGCTCGATCGTCGGCGCGCCTCGGATTCTTCGTCCCGCGCGCGCCCGATCGGGCAGCGGGCGGAATGCTGCTGCGCCGCCGCCCGTCTCTTCGATCGGCCGCATGATGGCCAAACCTGTCCCATGCGGCCACGAAAGCGTCGATCGCGTCCATCCGGCCCCGGATTCCGCAGCGACGACGGCCCCGTGGACACGCCTTCGCGAAGCGGGAGCCGCGATCCGGAATCCGAGCCGCGATCCGGCCATCGGCGAATCGATCGATCGCTCATGTGAACCCGTTCACAGCCCGACGGATGCAATGGCCCAGAATCGCCAACTCGAATAGCCTCCAGCCCGCCGGCCGCCCGCCGTCCGAACCCCGGAGCCCACGAAGCGCCATGCAATCACCGACTCCCCGAGCCAACCGTCCCCTCCGAGCGACGCCCCGCACGCGGATGCCCCTCGCCTCCGCCTCGCGCGTCGCCCTCGTCGCGATCGCCGTGCTCGCGACCCAGCTCGCCTGCGGCGGCGGTGGTCCCGCGATCGAGCTGCCCGCAGATCCCCGGGCCGCGAGCCAGACGACCCTCGAATCGCTCTTCACGCAGATCACGGGCCAGGAGGCGACCGTCAAGCCGGGCAGCGGCCGTGCGGAGGAGCTGGCGGGGCAACACAAGATCGTGGGCCGGGAGCTGGCGGAGCGGGCGGCGGCGGCCGTGCGGACGCGGGTCGCCGACATTCCGCGCATCGAGGGCAAGCTGCCGCTCGGGCCGGTCCAGAAGGAGCTCGAGGACGCGAAGGCGATCACCCGCTACGACGGTGAGGTCGCCGAATCCCTCGCCCGCGAGCTCGAGCAGGAGATCGAGACCACCCGCCGCGAGCTCGCCCGCCGCGAACGCAGCCTCGACGAGCTCGGCGAGGACGCGCTCCTCGATCGGCTGAAGCTGCTGTCCGAACTCTCGAGCCTCGCCGGGAAGGGCGCGTCCGAGCAGGCCGCCTTCTCCTCCCAGCGCGAGGAGCTGCTGGGCAACGTCTCGAAGGAAGCCGAAAAGGCGATCCGCGACGAGGACTACGAGAAGGCCCAGGGGCTGCTCGGCATCGTCCAGGAGGTCGAGCCGAACGACGAGGCCGCGCGCAAGAAGAAATGCGAGGTCGACGGCAAGGTGCTTCTCAAGCAGTTCAGCCAGGCTCTCGAGACCGGCAGCGCGACGCGCTCGATGAGCATGCTGGCGGATTTCTCGGGCAGCGACTGCTTCGACGAGATCAAGAGCGCCCTTCAGGACACCGCCGCCCCCATGGCCGAGGCCTTCGCCGCCCTCGGCGCCGAGGCGACCGCGGCCCAGAACCTCGGCCTCGCCTATCACCGCTACCGCGACGCACAGACGATCTCGCGGCTCCTGCTCGGCCGCTCGGCCGCGCTGCCCGGCGTCGAATCGTTCCTCGGCCAGCTCGACGGCGCCTACGAGAAGGCGTTCGCCGCCGGCGAATACGGCGTCGCGCTGGGCCTGCTCGACGTCCAATCCGAGCTCGGCTCGACGACGCCGCAGATGCGCCAGCAGCAGCGGCTGACCCGCGACGAGATCAGTCGGCGCGCGGTCCGCGGCCTGACCGCCTATCCCTTCGAAGATCCGAAGAACGCGGCCGCGAAGGTCGGCGACGCGGTCGCGTCGAAGGTCGTCCAGCACATCTTCAGCACGATTCCCTCGGTCGTCCGGATCGTCGAGCGCGTGCAGCTCGAGCG
>CAUJGH010000082.1 GCA_963169575.1 Myxococcota bacterium
ACGGCACCAAATGGGCCGTCCTCGACGGGCTCGGGACCGACGGGGGCACCCCGGTGGCGAGCATCGAGAACGGCATCGCCCAGGAGTTCCTGCGACCGGTCTCGGATACCGTGCTCGAGTTCGACTACGCGCTGCTCTTTGCGGAGCCGCCGGCAGGCGCCGTGCACGACGCGATGACGGCGACCGTCAGCGACGGCTCGACCACGGTCGAGATCCCGAGCGCGCGAATCGACGCCGCCTCCGCCTACGCCGGCGTCTCGACGCGCTTTCCGACCCGCGACGGCAGCACCATGCGCACGACCCCGACCTTCCGGGCGGCCCTCGATCTCGCCGCGGCCTTCCCGGCCTCGACGCCGGATTCGCGCTTCACGCTCACGATCCGACTCGCGAACGCGGTCAACGCGTTCCGCAGCCCTCGGGCCTACGTCGATGCGATCCGCTTCGTCGCGCCGGCCGGCGAGCCGCAGACGGCGCAGTTCTCGGTCGGCCCCGATCCGATCGTCGCCGGCGAGGACATCGCGTTCACCGACGAGAGCTGTCTCTCGCCCGGAACGACGGGCTGCGAGGCGCCGACCTCCTGGCGCTGGGATTTCGGGACGAGCCGCTTGCCGACGCCGCCCGCGAGCTCGGGCTCGGTGCTGGCGAATCCGACCTATCGCTTTCCGGCGCCCGGGATCTACGACGTGACGCTGCGGGTCGCGCGGGCCGACCAGGAATCCGAGGCGACGCTCCAGCTGACCGTCGTCGGCGGGCCCGTCCCCGCCTTCGCGACCCTCGAGGAGGCCCCCTTCACGGCCCCGGCGACGCTCCACTTCGAGGACCGCTCGAGCTTCGATCCGAGCGATCCGATCGTGGCCTGGAGCTGGGATTTCGGGGGTTGGGGCAGCTCCAGCGTGCAGAATCCCGGGGCGGTCACGATCGCTCAGGCCGGCGATTGGCTGATCCGTCTGCAGGTCACGAAGGCCTCCGGCCAGGTCCGCCTCGCGGAGAGCGTGCTGACCGTCGAGTGAGCGCCGCGGCGGGCGGACCGGTCTTCATCGAACCCCGGGTTCGGCCGAAGACCCCCGCATGCGCCGCGCCCTCGCGAATCCGCCGTCGTCCAGCGATCTCCGTCCCCGTTCCCATCGATCGGGTCCCGGGCCGGATCGGCTGCGACCGGCAGGGTTCGTCCCCGCCCTCCAGGCAGGGCTCCGGCGCCCGCGGGCGTTCGCGCCCCTGAGCCTCGCCGGGCTCCTCTTCGCTTTCGCCTTCGGCCTCGCCGGGCCGCCGCTCGCACGGGCCGAGCAGCCGCGCCCCGAGCCGCTCCGTCCGGTCGCCGTCGCCGCACCCAATCTGCAGCTGGGCTTCGCCTATGACTACGGCCACGTCGACGAGACGAGCACCGTCTTCGTCGGCCCCGTCTCGACGACGACCCTCGAGCTCGACGACGTCGACGGCCATGCCTTCTCCGGCCGGCTCGTCGGCACGGTGCCCCTCGTCGCCTTCACCGGCCTGCGCGCGAGCGTGCGCGGCGGCCGTTCCGAGGCCCGCCGGAGCCTCGACGCCCTCGAGCCCGGCGCCTCCGATCTCGATGCCTACGGCGCGCTGGTCGAGCTCCTGTTCCGCGATCCGCGCCTCGGATCGTTCGCCGTCGGCGGCGGCTTCGATCGACTCGAAGGCGAAGGGGGCGTCACGGCGGACCAGCTGACCGGGAGCGCCGACCTGCAGGTCTTCTTCCCGGATCTCGGTCTCGGCCCCGTCGACTGGTTCGCGCGCTTCGAGTTCCGGCACCGCGAGCTCGCTGGCGACGGCCAGCCCTTCGACGTCGACGCGGACGTCTACGACGTCACGGGCGGCGCGCGCTGGTTCGCCGCTCCGGATCTCGCGCTGGCTCTCTCGGGCCGCTGGCAGCGGGTCGAAGAGGAGTTCTCGGCGGAGGACGACGCGACCGGCAGCCTGATGGTCCACGGCCGTCTTCCGCTCGCCCTCGGCCCGATCGGGATCGAGGTCTTCGCCGGCGGCTCGGCCGGGATCTCGGAGTACAAGCAATCGCCCTTCCGCGGCGATCGGCGTTTCGTCTACGGCGCGCGCGCGGGCATGACCCTGCGGCTCTTCTCGGGCCGGACGCTGATCGAATCGATGCGTCAGTACGACTGAGAGGCTGTGAAGAGATCGTCTCGGTCGCGGCGCTTGCGACGGCGGGCCATCTGCGGCGTTGCTCCTCCTCGCCGTAGCTCGCTACGACTCGTCGTCGCGCCTTGCATCTGACCCACTGGCGCTGCGCGTCGCTCGGTCGTCGATATCTTCACAGCCTCTGAGCGACGCGGCCGGCCGTTTGCCCGGCGGCGATCCGCGCCCGGGGCTTCGCCCGGCGCCCAAAGCCAACCGCCCGGGGCGCAAAACCAAAAGCCCGACTCCGTGAGGAGCCGGGCTTCCTGGTTTTTCTCGTCACTCGAAACGTCACTCGAAACTTCACTCGTCCCTTCATTCGACTCTTCATTCGAAGATGGCCGAGAAAGGAAAGAACCCGAAAGGCAGCGCTCGCCTAGCGGCGCTGCTCGCGCAGGCCGCTCGCTTCCCATTCCTTCGAGAGCTGCTGCAGCTTGCGCGAGAACTCTTCGAAGGGATCGTCGAAGGAGAGGATGATCTCGGTCGTGCGCGGGATGTCGTCCCCGTTGAGCAGGCCGCGATAGCGGTTCAGGTTCGCGAGGATCGCCTCGGCGACCTTGAGCGCGCGCTTCTCCGTCTTGATCAGCGGCGACTGCAGCGTGTAGACGTTGTTGCGACCCCAGAGGCTCTCGTCGCGGACGATCGCGATCTCACGGTAGACGCCGTTGATCGGATCGAAGTTGTACTCGACCCGGACCTCCTTGAAGATGTCCGAGTTGCCCGTGTAGAAGCCGCGCTCCTTCTCGACCTTGCCGAGCTGGCGACAGCGCGGGCAATAGAAGGTGTCGCCGTGGTTCAGCAGGAAGACGCCCTTGGCGTAGTCCTCGCAATCGGTGTTCTCGCAGTATCCAACGCCGCGTTTCATGCTGGCCATCCCTGTCGGACGCCTCCCTGGATGCGGGGGAACGATCCGCTCCGCGGATCCTCTCCCTGCACGGTCTGCCGGGTGCTCGGGTCTCGGTCTTGCCTTCGATGCACCGGATCCTGCGACGGTCGACCCTCGACTGTCAACTCGGTCTCTCGATCCGCCCGGACGATGCCGGACGACTCGACGATCTCGAGAAGGAGCAAGCCCCGTGCCAGCAGAGGTCGACCTCTGCCTCCCCGCCGCCGCCGGGTCGTCTCCAGCGGCCTTGGACCGGCCTGGCCGGGCTGCGCGGGTGGGTTGCCTGTTCCTTGCGTTCAGATCGCCTTCTGACTTCCTGGCCCCGCCCCGCTCGCGCGCCCCGGAACGGGCAGGCGAGCCGCAGGCGGATCGACTCCACGGGCTCCGCCGCGCCGATCCGCCCAGGATGGGAAGAAGACTTCCGTCGCCACGAGAGGTCCGCAATTCCGCGCAGGGCGGAGCGAGACGCGAGCGGCTGAACGATGGCTTCCCGAACGGGGGGATGCTCGGAGATCGCCGGGACGTGACGAGACAGTCGGGACGAACGAGGGAGAGACGAGCGGACTGTCGCTGCGACGGGGATCCGACGAAAACCGGGCTCGGTGCAACCCTTCACTCTGCTTTGTAGTGCGCGAACGTCGAAGTTGTCAACGGTGGTCGGCGGGTCCGTCGCCGGCGGCGTCGGCGAGCGATTGCAGGATGGCCGTTTCCCATCGCAGCGCGAGCAGGTACGCGAACGCGAAGAAGAGCGTCAGGTTGCCGAGGAGGAAGGGCATCCCCATGCCTTCGCCGAGGCTCCCGCGCTCGATGTTCTCCGGATGTTGAGCGCGGCCGCCCACGAGATCGATGATCCAGTAATTGAGCGGGATCAGCACGACACCGACGATCCCGTAGATCGAGGCGAAGCGCGCCGTCCGTTCGTCGCCCTCCGTGAAGCTGCGCAGGAGCAGGTAGGCGAGGTACACGAACCAGAGCAGCAGCGTGAGCGTCAGCCGTGCGTCCCAGACCCACCAGTTTCCCGGGCCCCAGGCCCCGCGTGCCCAGATCGGCCCTGTGACGAGCATCAGCGTGCAGAAGAGCGTGCCGACCTCGGCGCCCGCGACCGCCAGCTGATCGTGTCGCTCCGCACCGCGCCAGAGAAAGAGTCCGCCCGCGATCGCCGTCACGACGAAGCCGAGATAGGCGCCGTACGCGAGCGGCGGATGGACGTAGAGGATCTTCTGCATGATCCCCTGCACCGAATCGATCGGCGCCTGGTAGACGATCCAGCCATAGACCGGAAGCAGCAGCGCGAGCGCCCAGCCGAGTCCCCGCGTCACCGCACCCGGAATCCCCGCGCTCGAAGGTCGTCCCGTCATTCCCGTCTCCATTCGCGCGACTTCCTCGTTCCTTTTCGCAAGCCACGCGGAAGCCACTCCGCAGCGTCCCTCGACCGCTCGGCGGCGATCGCCCGCCGCCCGCGCACGCCGAGGCTACCCCGCTCGCTGCCCCCCGGCACGAAGGCGATCTCCGCGCGAACTGGAGATCGTCCGACTGCAGCGATCGGCAAGGCCGAGATCCCGCCCCCCGATCCAGCCTGGCCCCCGCGCCCAGCAACCCCGACCGCCTCCGCTTCTGCGGCCGCAGCCAGACGCGTTAGTCGTCGAGGACCGGGTCGAAGAGGAGGAATCCGAGCACCGCATAGATGCCCGCGATCACGATCAGTGGCTGCACGGCCGCGAGCGTGAGCTTCTCCCCGCCGATCACCGCCGCCGACGCCTGCACCGCCGCCGCGAGCACGGGGATCAAGCTCGGAATCAGGAGTACGGGCAGCAGGACCTCGCGGAATCGGCTGCGGACCGACATCGCCGAGAAGAGCGTGCCGACGCTGCAGATCGCGACGTCGGCGAGGCCCACGACGAGGGCGAGCGCCCCGATCGCGGGCGCGAGGTCGACCCGGAAGAACAGCGCGAAGACCGCCGCCGTCAGCGCCTGCACACCGCCGATCAGCACGAGGCTCGCCGCCGCCTTGCCCGCGAAGATCCAGCCGCGCGTCCCCGGCGCGAGGGCGAGGGCGGTCATCGCGTCGTTCTCGAGCTCGGCGGTGAAGGTTCGGCCGATCCCGAGCAGCGCCGCGAAGAGATAGATGACCCAGAGCACACCCGGCGCGAGGGCGAGCGTCTGCTCGTCGCTGCGATCGGGCCAGGCGAACTGGAAGACGACCACGACCAGGATCGAGAACACGATCATCGCGACGACGCGATCGCGCGATCGCCATTCGCAGAGCAGGTCCTTCCAGAGCAGCGCGAGCGCGACGTTCATGCCCGGGCTCCGGCGACGTCTTCGCGCGCGAGCTGCAGGAGCCGATCGCGCAGCGCCGCGGCCTCGAAGGGGCCGGGTTCCTGGAGGCGGCCGCGGTGCAGGAGCAGGGCGCGATCGGCGAGCTCGACGGCGCGCTGCGGATCGTGGGTCACGACGACGAGCGCGCGGCCCTGCCGACGGAGCCGGGCGAGCTGATGCGAGAGGCGCTCCGCGGAGATCTCGTCGAGTCCGGTGAAGGGCTCGTCGAGCAGCAGCAGGTCGGGGTCGTGCACGAGGCTGCGGGCGATCGAGACGCGCTGGGCGGTACCGCGGGAGAGGGCGCCGACGCGGCGTTCGGCGAATTCGGCGAGGCCGAGCTCGGCGAAGAGTGCATCCTGCTCGGCGCGGGTCGGGCGTCGATCGTGGAGGCGCGCGGCGAAGTCGAGGTTCTCGCGAGCGCTGAGCTCGGCGTGGAGCAGCGTCGCGTGGCCGACATAACCGATGCGTCCCCGCAGTCGCTCGCGCGAGAGCGGAGCGGCCGGGCCGCCGCCTTCGCTCCCCTCGGCGACGAAGCGTCCGGCGGAAGGCTTCGCGAGGCCCGCGAGGAGCCGGAGCCAGGTGCTCTTGCCGGCGCCGTTGGCGCCGAGGATTGCGACCGACTCGCCAGGCGCGATCTCGAAATCGATTCCGTGCAGCGCCGTGATCCGGCCGAATCGCTTCTCGACACCGCTGCCCGAGAGCCGCAGCCGACTCACGCGCCCGGCTCCCGCCTTCCGGCCCCGGGCTCGGGATCGAGCACGGGAAGGGCCGCACCGCAGCCCGCGCAGAAACGCCACTCGGCCGAGGTCGCCACGCCGCAGCTCGGACAGAAGCGCGCGCGCACCGGAGCTGCCGGGGCCGGGTCCGCGACCGCGGCTCCGGTTGCGTTTCCGGTCGCGGCTCCGGTCGCGGCTCCGGTCGCGGAATGGCCCGCGGCCGGTTCGGCGCTGCGTTGGGCGGTGCGGTCGGCATCCTGCTCGGCCATCGGGGCGCTGCCGCCCATCGCAGCGTCTTCGCCGCTCTGCTCGGTCCGCAGCAGCTCGATCGCGCGTTCGCGCAGCGCACTGCGCTGGGCGTCGTAGTCGCTGCGCTCGAGCTTGCCCGTTTCGAAGTCGTGGTCGAGATCGGCGCTAGAGGCGTAG
>CAUJGH010000083.1 GCA_963169575.1 Myxococcota bacterium
CGGTCGAGCGCGACGATCTGCCGCAGCTCGGCGCGTCGGCCTTCGGCGTTTCCGATCTGCTCGTGGAGCTGTGACATCTTGAACCGCGTTACGACCGCCGTCTCGATCGGGTCGGTGAACTCGCTCACATAGGCCCGATAGGATTCGAGCGCGCGCTCGACGAGACCGGCGTCTTCATACAGCTGACCGGCAACGAGCAGGGACTCCGCGCGCAACTCGGGCGTCTCGGCCTCGCGCGCGACCCGTTCGTATTCCTCGGCGGCCCGTGAAGCGTTGCCCGTCTTGCGATAGACGAAAGCGACCTGCTGGGTGGCCTCCTGATGAAGGTCGTGATCGGGATGGTTCGAGCGGAAGGATTCGAGGACCTCGAGGGCCGCGTTCCAGTCCTCGAGCCGGAGGAGCGCGGCGCCGGCATCGTATTCGGCGATCGGACGGATCTCCGAGCGGGGCGCCACGCGCGCGATCCGCAGGAAGTGGTCTGCGGCGCCCCGGTAGTCGCCGGCCTCGTTCGCGCGCTCGCCCTGCTTGTAGATCGACGCCGCGAGGTTGTTGACGATCTCGCTTCGGGATGCGTCGTCGTCGGGGATCAGGGCGAGGACCTCGGCGTAGGCGGACTCGGCCGGTGCGAAGTCGCCGAGCTCGAAGGACGAATGTGCGACGACGAGCCATGCCGACCGGCGGATGCCGACCTCGGCCGTGCGATAGCTCGCCGTCAAACGACGCCCGAGCTCGACGGCCTGCGGGAACTCGCGCAGCTCGAACAGGTCCTGCACGGCGACGCCGAGGACCTTCGCCGCCTGGTCGTGCTCCGGGAAGCGGTCGACGAAGCGGATCGTGCTGGCGACGGCCTCGCGGCGGAGCGCTTCGCGGGCGGATGCGTCGGCCCGCTTCTCGGCTTCGCGATGGGCGAAGATCGCGGCGTAGCCCGCGGCGGCGGAGCGCTCGTGGGCCGGATAGACGTAGGCGATGTGCTCGTACTCCCGGGCAGCCTCGGGGAAGGACTCGTTCTCGAGCAGGAGATCGGCGAGGCGGTGGTGGATCGCGGGCGTCTCGGGGGCGTCCGGGAAGGAGGCGAGGAAGCGTCGATACCACTGCGTGCCTTCGCCGAAGGCGGCGATGCGCTCCTCGGGCGTCTCGGCGTTCTGATAGAGCGCGTGGTAGTGGTTCGCGAGGTCCTCGAGATTCTGCTTCAGGTACGCGATGACTTCGGGGGAGGCCTCGGGGTCGAAATGGCGCCAATACTCGGCGTCCAGCGCGTAGCGGGAGGCGAAGCTCTTCTTGGCTTCGAGCACGAGCTTCGGGAAGTCGCCGGCGCGATAGATCTCGATCACGCGCATCCCGAAATGGGGCGACGACGCGTGGACGGGGTAGAGCCCGACGAAGGCTTCGTAGGTATCGGCGGCGTCCTGGTAGCGCAGCTTCTCGAAGTAGAACTCGGCCAGATGGCGATAGACGCGATGTTCGTATTCGCGGGCGCCCGCGGTCGCGAAATAGGACCGGACGGCCTCGGCTCCGCCGAGATCCGAGAAGCAGAGGCTCATGACGCGGTAGCTGTCGGCGATGCGCTGGGCATCGGCCTCGTCCTGCTGCTGCTCGAAGTCCCAGCCGGATTCGACTTTGTGATCGAGCAGCCGGACGTAGCTGTCGAGTGCCTCCGGCATCAGCATCTGCTTGTAGAAGGTCCAGCCGAGCTTGTAGAGGGCGAGCTCGTAGAAATCCGAACGTGCGCCGAACGGCAGGATCGCGGCATAGGCCTTCTCGGCCTCGATGAACTTCTTGCGCGTGAAGTAGTACTCGCCGCGGCGGAACTGGATCTCGTCGAGGTGCTGGGAGCGCGGATATTTCTCGACCAGAAGCGCAGAGACCTCGATCGCTTCGTCGACGCGGCCGAGCTCGTCGAAGGCACGCGCCTTCTGGTAGAGCACCTGATCGGCGTGGGGATAGTCCGGGTAGGTCGCCAGGATCCGGTCGTAGAGGGCGAGCGCTTCGAGCGGTCCGGTCGGCGCGCCGGAGGCGTCGCCAGGAATGGCGATTCCGGCGGCGCCGGGCGCATACGCGAGCGGGTTCGGTCCGGCGGCGCGTGCTTCGAAATCGCGCAGTGACTCGGCCGGCGCGGGCGCAGCCGTGCGAGCCGTAGCCTGCGGGGTTCGTACGGGCGCAGAAGGCGCGGGCGGGATCAGCGCGGCGTCGACCGCGTCGCCGGCCTCCGGGGCGCCGCCGGGCGACCCGGCTGCGAGCGACCTCGGGGCGAGCTCGCCGCCGACGCCGTATTCCTTTTCGAGCTGCAGATCGGCCAGGCGCCGCATCGCCTCCGGCGTCAGGGCCGACGTCGGTGCCTCTTCGAGGAAGGCCCGGTATCCGGCCATCGCTCGGTCGATGCCATCGGAGACCGTGACCTCGGCGAGATCGGGCTCGACGCTGCGCAGGCCTGCCAGGGTCTGTCGATCGGGATTTCCGGCGCAGGCGAGGGCGACGAGGGCGCCGAAGAGCAGCGGCCCGGCCGTCTCGCCACGGGGGCGAAATCGTCGTTTCGGTGTCGCAGGCGACCTCTTCAAGGCGTGCCCCCCTTGGACGCGCGGTCGTAGCTGTCCGCGAACGCGAAGCGCGCCTGATTCTGATAGACGGAGAGCTGCTCGCGGCGTGCGGAGAGGGCGGCGGTCGCGACCGCTTCGAGTCGTTCGCCCTGACGAAGCTTGAGCCCGTCGACCTCCACGAGGGCGCGCTCGACTCGGGCGCGCAGTCCCGCGATCCGCTCGCCGTGGCCCATGTAGCTGTGGGTCGCGGCCTGGCGCGCTCGCACGAATTCGGCATGGCGCGCCTCGAGTGCGCGGACGTCCGCCTCGAGCGCGAGCAGGTTCTCGTTCACCTCGGTGAACCGCTCGTGATATTCCGACTCGAGACGCCAGACGAGAATGCCCTCGAGTCGATCGATCCGGGCGCGGAGGGCGAGCGTCTGCGCGTCGTCGGGACGGCCGTCGACCAGGCGGCGTAGCCGGGCGAGGGTCCTCTGCTGGTCGTGTTCCTCGGCCGTCGCGAGCAGCTCGGGCGAGGGATCGCGCAGCATCCTTGCGAGCCGCTGACGAAGATTCTCGCGCTGGGTGAGGCGGAGCCGCATCCGCGCGTCGAGTCTGCGGAACTCCTGGTCGACGCTCGGGAGTCGGGGCTCATAGTAGGCGGAGCGTGAGAGGATCAGGTCGTCGAAGGCGTCGAGGCTGGTCGCGGCGCGCTCGAGGGTGCGACGCAGGTCCGTCAGATCGAGATAGTTCTGGAGGGAGGTCTGGAAGTCGTGTGAGGCCATCAGCGAGACGAGGTAGAAGGTCTCGGGGGCTTCGGGGAGGTTGCGGAGCCGGACGACCCAATCCTTGTCCTGCTTGATCTCTTCGCGCTCGAGGGCTGCGAGGAAGTCGCCGCGCTCGATGCTCTGGATGGACGCGTCGAGCTTCGCGAGCTCCGCGGTGAAGGACTCGACGGCTTCCTGATACAGGACTGCGGCGCGGCCGTGGACGTCCAGCCGGCTGTAGGCGTAGGGAAGGGCGAGCTTCGCTTCCTGGACGGCCGGGTCCGTCGCGTCGCGGCGAGCGAGAGCCGACCAGGGCACGACGGCGCGCTCGAACTGGGCGATGTCGGCCTCGGCCCAGCCGGCGCGGAGCAGCGCCTGGTTCGAGAACGGGCCTTCGAGTCGGACGCGCTCGAGGGTGCTGCGCGCCCGGTCGACTTGATCGCCTTCGAAGAGCAGCGTTCCCAGCACGAGATTCGCCTTGTCGCGAATCGCCTTCTCGTCCCTCTCGCTCGCGCCGATGCGGCCGGCGCGATCGAGCTCCCGCGCGGCCTCGACGAGCTTGCCGCTCTCGAGCAGCGCGATGCCGAGGTTGTAGGCGGAGAAGCCTTCGAGGGAACGGGCAGCCTGGATCCGTCGCAGAACGCGCGCCGCGTCTTCCGGGCGGCCGAGCGCCATCAGGACGTTCGCGCGCAGGAATTCGACGTCGTCCCGGATGCGATCCGGGATCTCGCCCCGCATCGAGTCGAGGACCGAGAGGGCGGTGCCTTGCTGGCCCTTCTCGAAGTAGATCCGCGCCAGACGATAGGCCGCGTCGTTGCGGACCTTCTCGTCGACGTCCCCTTCCAGGACGGCGCGGATGGCCCGTCCGGCCCGCAGATGCATGCGGTACTCGAGCTCGAAGTCGCCGACGGAGAACTCGGCGTCGTCGACCCAGGGATAGAGCGAATCGAGGGGCCGTTCGTCGACTCCGTAATGCTGCGCGAGCTCGGCGTCGAGGCGCTCCAGCGCCTGGAACCATTCGCCTTGATGGGCATGGAAGAGCGCTTCACCGAAGAACGGATCCTTCGGCGCGTCGCCCTGGGCGCCTGCGCCGAGAGGCAGGGCGAGCACGACGCCGGCGAGGACGCGAACGAGAATTCGCGGCGTCATCGCCTACCAGTCCTCGATCGTGACCGTGGCGTTCGAAGTCGCGCTCCGGGCGAGCCGGACGCCGAGCTTCTTCGGTCCGACTTCCTTGCGGAAGTCGAAATGCTCGACGATCTCGAACGGCGCGTCGCCGCCGCGGCGACCGGCGATCACGACCTCGAGCTGATGACCTCCGGAGGAAACGTTGGCGGTATGGATGCGCTGGACGCCGCCCTTCGCGAGGGCCTCCAGCTCCTTGAAGCTGTAGATGTGTTGGGCCACGAGCTGGCCGTCGAGGGAGATGCGCGCGGAGTCGATCTCGATCGGCTCGCCCTTCTCGAGCGCGACGAAGACCGCGAGCTGGGTATCCGAGGGATAGAGCAGCTTCTCCTCGAGATTGCCGAGCTCGGCCGCGATCGAGAGGACGTCGGATTTGATCTCCTGCACCTGCTCATCGAGGCTCTGGACCGGGGCTGCGACGGGCGCAGCGGGCTCCGCGGCCCAGACTGCGGACGCGGACGCTCCGATGAATACGGCGATGGCGCCCAGCGAACCGGTCAGCCGGGCTCGGAATAAAGGATGATGCAACATGGGTGGTCCCTCCCTCACTTGGGGGTCGTTCGACCCGCCGAGGAGTCCGGTTGAGGACTTTCATCACGAAACACACGGGGCGAAGATCGGAGCTCGCGATGCGGAGAAGCTCGCCCGAGGGGGGAGGTCTCTCCGGGGTCTCGGCGAGGGAAGGCAACGTCCCGGCCTTCGCGGGCGGCATCTGGATCGGCGGGTCGATCGGCGCGCGGCGATCGGCGCAGGGCGTCGTCCGGCTGGGCCGGGGCGGGGCAGGGGCGGGTTCGGCGAAGGGAGCGCGGAGGCGGGATCAGCGCGCGGCGGCGGGCTCGAGGTCGCGGGTTTCCCAGCCCTGGGGCTGCCGCCGCAGCAGCACGATCGGAATCTCCCGGGACGTTCGGACGCGATAGATCCGGTAGGCGGGGATCGCGGCCTGGAGCTTTCGCCAATACTCCATCCGCTGCTCGGTCGGCGCCGTCCGCCAGCCGACCTCGAATCTTTCCCCCGCGACCTGGACCCGGGCCGTCGGCTGCGATTGCAGGTTCAGCCACCAGGCCGGCGGATTCGGGGAGCCGCCATTGGAGGCGACGATCACGAGATCGCCCTTGTCCTCCACGTAGGCGAGTGGAAGCGTGCGCGCACGTCCGGTCTTCCGGCCCGTCGTCGTCAGCAGGAGCATCTGGATGCCGAGCAGCCGGCCGCCGATCAGCCCGCGGGTGCCGCGATAGATCGCGCAATGCGCGCGGGTGAACACGATCCAGTTCGCCACGAATTCTTCCATCCGAGGTTGGGGTTCAGCGACGGCGGGGGGCGGCCGATGAGGCCCACACTAGCATCTGGAGGGCCCTCGATGTCCAACCGAATTCGTCGATCCATCGCCGCCACGACGGCTGCGCTGCTCCTGTCGACCGCCGCCGCCACGCCTTCGCTGGCCGAATCCAATTTCCGCGACGACGCCGCCAACGCGTCGCCCGTGCTCGACGTGATGCTGCTGCGGCCGGTGGGGTTCTTCAGTCTCGTGGTGGGCGTCGGCCTGATGGCGGCCCTGACGCCCCTGGTCCTCATCACGCGACCGACCGAGATCGACAAGCCTTTCGAGCAGCTGGTGGTGAAGCCCGCGCGCTTCCTCTGGGTCGATCCGATCGGCGGTCATTGATCCCGAGCCGACCCGTTCGGCCCGTTCGAAAAACCCGATGCGCCGTCCCGCTCAGGCGAGGCGGCGCATCGCCTGTTTCACGAACACGATCAACATCGAGATCATCCCGCTGTAGATCAGCCAGAGATAGATGGTCTCGAGATGCGTCGAATAACGCGGGACGCCCGGCCGATCCTGGACCGCCCAGCGCCGGAAGCGCAGCCCCCCTGCGTAATAGAGAGGGAGACCGGCGGCGATCGGAATCCAGGACCAGAGCGACGAAGGGTCGAAGGACATCGGGTTGCTCATCGACTGCCCATGCCCGCGCCTTCATCGGGTGGAATCCTGATTCCGAGAGGCTTG
>CAUJGH010000084.1 GCA_963169575.1 Myxococcota bacterium
CGCAGCTGCGTGTCGGCCAGCGGCTCTTCATTCCCGGCGTCCGCGGGCGGGGCGAGCCCGGCGAACGCCGGATCGCGCGTTACGACGGCCCGCTGCGCTTCGCCTGGCCCGTGAAGGGCCGGCTGACCTCACGCTTCGGCCTGCGCGGCAATCGACCCCATGAAGGCATCGATCTCGGCGCCCCCCACGGCACGCCGATCCACGCCGCCGAAGCCGGACGCGTGATCCACAGCGGCCGCTTCGGAGCCTATGGCAAGGTCGTGATCCTGAAGCACGCCGGCGCCTATCGTTCGGTCTACGCCCACGCGCAGCGGCTCTTCGTCGAGAAGGGGGATTTCGTCGAGCGCGGCCAGAAGATCGCGGAGGTCGGGGCCACCGGCCGCGCGACTGGTCCGCACCTGCATTTCGAGATCCGCCGCGGGGAAGTCGCCCACGACCCGCTCGCCTATCTCCCGTGAGCGATCAGCTCCCGTGAGCGATCAGTTGCAGCCGATCCGGGTCCGGAACTCTTCGGCGGCGAGCGCCCCGGCGAAGAGATAGCCCTGCATCTCGAAGCAGCCGTGACTCGCGAGGAACTCCGCCTGGTCCTCGTGGGAGACACCGTCGGCGATCGGATGCAGGGAGAGGTCCTGCGCCATCCGGATCACGTTCGCGAGCAGCTGGCTGCCCTCGCCGTCCGGGGCCACGGTCTCGATCAGGCGCCGGTCGAGCTTGAGCACGTCGATCGGCTGGCTCATCAGCAACGAGAGCGGTGAATAGCCCTTCCCGAAGCTGTCGAGCACGACGCGGATGCCGATCCGGCGAAGCTCCTCGAGCGCCTGTCCGGCCGCGGCATCCTCGCGCAGCAGGAGGGTCTCGGTGATTTCGAGATCCAGCAGGTCCGGAGAAAAGCCCGTCCGCTTCAAGGAATCGACGACGGCGGTGAAGACATCGTCCTGCTGGAACTGGACGGAAGAGAGGTTCACGGACAGCCGACAGGGCTCCTTGCGGCTCGCCGCCCAATAGGCCGCCTCGCGGCAGGCCTGCTCGAGGGCCCAGCGGCCGAGGGTGCGGATGTAGCCCGTCTCCTCGGCGATCTGCGTCAGCTCGGCGGACTGGATCCGGCCGAGCGTCGGCGACACCCATTTCATCAGCGCCTCGGCGCCGACGGTCTGGCCCGAGCGGCGATCGATTCTCGGCTGGTACGAGAGGACGATCTCACCCCGGTCGAGGGCACCGCGCAGCTCGTGTTCGAGAGAGAGACGCCGAACGGCCCCGTCCTCCATCGACTTCGCGAAGAAGCGGTAGCCACCGCCGGCCCCCTTCGCCGAATAGAGCGCCGCGTCGGCGCGCTTGCGCAGATCGTCGCTCGTGCGGCCGTCGTCGGGATAGACGGCGATCCCGAGGCTCGCCGACGGATTCAGGCATTGGCCCATGATCTCGACGGGCTCGCGGATCGCCGCGAGCATGCGCTTGGCGACGAGCTCCGCGTCGGCGGGGCCGTGGATGCCCGAGAGCAGGACCGTGAACTCGTCGCCGCCGAGGCGGGATACGCGGACGTCGGCGTTCGCCGCATCCTGATCGATGCACACCACGTCCTGCGCGCGCACCGCATCCGAGAGGCGCGCCGCGATGACGCGCAGCAGCTGATCGCCGGCATCATGGCCGAGGCTGTCGTTGATCAGCTTGAAACGGTCGAGGTCGACGTAGATGAGGCCGAGCCGGGATCGCTCGCGTTTGGCGCGGCCGAGGGCGCTCGTCAGACAGTCGTCGAAATAGCGGCGATTGCCGAGGCCAGTCAGCTCGTCGACGCGCGAGCGGGCCTCGGCTTCGGCCAGGCGTTGCATGTGCTCGGTGGTGTCTTCGCAGACCCCGAAGATCCATGAGGTATGACCTTTGCTCGCCGGTCCAAATGCCCGCCCTCGCGTACGAAAATGGCGCTGGATGCCGTTCGAGTCGGTCAGCCGGATCGGGACGCAGAAAGGGGTCCCGGAGCGGGCGGCCTCGAACAGGGTGCCCGCGAAGAGGGCGCGATCGTCGGTGTGCATTCGATCCAGCAGCGAGCCCGGGGCCATGGCTTCGGCAGCGGGGGGCAGGCCGAGGATCTGCCGGAGCTGCGGCGAGGGGCGGAACGTGCCGGTATCCGGGCGGAAATCGAAGTAGACGAGATCCGTCGTCGACTCGAGCCGCTGCAGGGTCGCAGCCGAGGCCTTCAGCTCCTCGAAGCGCTGCCAACGCGCGAGCACTGCGCGGACGTGCTCGGGCAGGCTCGCGCTCTCGATCGAGGGCGGCAGGAATTCGAAGACGTGATGATCGATGGCGGGATGCGCGCCCTCGCTCTCGGCGGTGTGAAAGATGATCGCGGGGGTCGAGGGATACGACTCCGCCAGCTCGAGGCAGCGCTCGCGAAGCGCGGAGCCGGCCGCTCCCGGCAGGATCAGGATGACCATCGTTCCGGCCTCGACGGACGCGCGGACCGAGAATCCCGCGGCCAGCAGGACGCGCGTCAGCTCGGTCGTGCGCGCGTCATCCGGCGCCGAGACGAGTGCGATTTCGATCTTCCGCTCTTCCGCCATGGTCTCCCCGGGACGACCCCCGTCCCATCTCAGCGCCTATCGGCTCCGGCGACACGAGTCTGAGCTTCGAAGAAACCGGAACGTCTTCGAAGTGGGAAGATTTTCGCTGTGCGGGGCGGGCGCGAGGCCGGCGTCCGCGCTGCGTGCGCGTGCGCTGCGCTCGGGTTGCCGATCACGGGCCGGCGCGCAGTTCGCACGCCGATCGGTCGCGCCGCTGACCCCATGGGGTACGCTGCTAGACTGCTCTCCGCGCCCCCGTAGCTCAGAGGACAGAGCGTCGGTTTCCTAAACCGTGCGTCGCAGGTTCGAGTCCTGCCGGGGGCGCCAAGATCCTCAATCGGATCAGCTAGTTGCAACAGGGGAGGTCGACGGCTCGCGGGAGAGAAGACTTCCTTAGTGCTTCTGGTCGTCTCGTTGAATAGATGACCGAAATTGTCTTCAACGTGGACACAGTACGTCCACGACAAACTCCGAGTAGGGGACGCTGTCGATGGCCGTCGAAGACGGACCAGATCTCGCGGAAATCGAGATCCCGTGGATGTGACAAATCCGCTGGGCCACGAAAAGCCCTAAGCCACTCCCGGGCGACCGCGCCGACGCATGCTTTCCGCGAAAGCCACGATCAAAGACCCGGTCCCATTCGCCGGCCTCAAGCGTCGGGCCATATGACGCGAGTTGAACGCGAATCTGTCCTCGACTCTCTTCGAATGTCAGAGCGATAGTTTGGTCGTCGGGCGAATACTTAATCGCGTTCTCCAGCAGCACGTAGGGCAACAAATCAAAAATGGGAAAGGCATCGATCATCGAGTGCGATTCGCCATCGAATAGAACCTTAATGCGGCGAGCCGATGCCTGCGTCCGGAGCACATGGCGGCATTTATCGAACTTACTGTAGACGCCTACAGATCTTCGATGTTGATTAATTGCTTGCTCAGGATTCACCTCAAGGTCATATGCGTCCAGCCGTATTGAAATCAGCGTGCTCGTCGCAAAGAGATTATCCGCGCGATCCCTTGCCCACTCATGCGATCCATCCGACAGCATTCGCGACAGACTCTCAGACTGGCTCTTCAGCTGCGCATTCAGCCGGCGAATCTCATGCAATGTAAAATTTCCCAACTCCTTGCTGGCCGTTACAAAACCTTCTAGCTCCGCGACTCGGCTTTCTCGGCGCCTCTGCTCACCCTCCATTGCAGCTGCGCGTGCGGCCGCCGGCCGTACCGCACTCAAGGTCAGACGCGGAATATCCGCCGCGCCGGCTCGACCTCGGAGCGCACGCTTGTCTTCATGACCTGCGATCCGCATTCCAGAGTAAATGACTACTTCACCGTCCGATTCTCGATGTACGAATGAAGAGAATCCGTACGGACACGTGTGAACGCCGGGCGTCCTGCCGATTCGCCGATAGTACGCCGAGCACTTGGCCCTATCCGCACGAGCACAATGACTCGGTGCGTCATGGAGTGTGCCGTTCGTCGGGGGGCTATCGTTGCTCTGGATGTACGGGAATAGACGATGCACGGGAGCCTTCAACCAACGATCAATCTAAACAGAAAGCTCGACGTGAGATTAATCACGATGGCCCTAGCATCCTCCGGAAGACGCCTAAGTGTTCGCGAACTTGGAAATTGCTTCGAGCGTTTGAGCATTGAATTAACATACTGGTGTTCAAGCTGCAGGATGTCGAAGAGCGGAACCTCTTTCTCAATCAACAGCGAGCGAACCTTCGCCCATTGGAATATCGGGTCGGTCGCCTGCTTTATCGCCTCCTCGAGCGTACTGATCCATGCATCAGAATCGGCATCCTTCTTGAGCTGGAAGTCCGCACACGCGAGATGGGTATTGTAGGTCGGATCGTACTGCTGGCCGGTATAGGCAATGATGACCTTTTCCGGATAGCTCTTCCGTATTTGGGAAATTAGGTGCGCGCCTTCGTACGAACTACCAAAGGCTTTTCCGACACCCCGTATGTCACACAATACGATTGGATAAGATCGAAGGTGCTCAAGATCCTGAATATCTTCGAATTGCCTGACGGTGTAGCCGTGATTTCGAATGATCTCGAGGTAGGCAAACGGTTCGTCGTCGATAATGCAAATTGAGACTTTGCTGCGCCTGTCATGCCGCAGAGCCCGATCCACTCGCTTCAGCTCTGCGATCTCACGGGGCCTTCCAATGGGGAGGAACACCATTTATCCACCTGTCTTCGACACGCATCCGTTCTAGTCGAGAGTTGTCTGCAAGCTTGCTCAGAGGTTCAGATCTCTGAGCCGTGGATACACCTTAGCGACACAGAATCAACAGAAAAAATTCTCAATAAGCCCTCTGGTCAATTCATGCAGAATATGACAAGGGCGGCCACCCTGGTTTTCTGCTGACTGACGCCAGCGGACAGCAAAAAGGTGGCAGCACTTTTCGTAATTGACACCAACTCGCCGTCAGCGCCGACCAGATTAGTCGCTGAAGGCATCGCACACAAGATTTCTCGATCGCCTCATGCTTCGCCGATTGTGCTTGCCATAAGCCGTTCGGCGGCCCTTCCAACGGCAGTAATGACGGGCCAGAGAATGGACTTCGAAGGAATCCTCGTCGGAATCCACCTACTCGCGGGCGATGTCGAGATACCTACAGAACGTGGCTGATCCGATTACGTCGACGAGGCGATTCAGCTGCTTTTGGGCAGTGCCGAATTCAACCGCGCGCTGATGAGCTTGGCCGACCTTCTTTCGACCACCGCTGAATCAGAGATCGAACATGATTCCTCGCTCCCCTCAACTACAGGAACTATTCCGCCACGCGAAGGCAATTTCGACTCGATTCGTGTTGCTTCAGCCGTAGCAATTCTTCTTTCCCGACGAGGATCGAAATAACAGACATTGATTAACTACAGATCGCGCGACTGATTCGGCGACGTTGCTGCCGACTCTCAAAGAACGACGGCGATCATTGTGGCTTCAGCCGCAGGACACCACGCATCCCGTCCCGCCCGTCAATACCAGGCGCTCGTACCCGAGGGTCCTCCACGCCCAGATCCTCGAGCAGCGAGTCTCCATGCGCGAACTGGCAGAGCCAGCACGCCGTTACGTAGTTCTCGATGGAATTCGCGCCGCCGAACGACCGCGGCAGCACGTGATCGTGCGTCGCGCGGAGGCAGAGGAATGCGGCGTGCTGCTCGACATTGGTTCGGCCCCAGCGGACCGCCTTCGGAAGCAGGCGCCTGAGCCGCGCGAAGACCTCGCGGTCGATCACCCGGATCGAGCAGTACCGGCAGCGGTACCCGTCTCGCTCGTGAAGCCGGCGGAGTTCGGAGATCGGCGGCTGGACACGCCGCGGTTGCTCAATCCGCGGCAGCGGCTCCCGGCTCGGGCGCGGGACGCCTCCTCGAAACCTCGGGGTGGTGGCCCAGGTGAATAGGTCGAGCAGCTCGGGGTCGTCCGCGTCGACCAGCGCCTCGCTGGCGAGCCCGCGGTTGCCCTTGAGCAAGTGGTCCCCAGCTACCGCGATGAGGTCGCTGGCACGGAGAAGGGCGGGGGTCGGCTCGACGATGCAAGTCCTCATGAGACGCGGGTCGGCCGCGGAGTGGGGATGCTTGAGTGGGGAGGGCGAGCAGGCCGGCACCCTCCGCGACACGGGCTGGCCGCCTTACCGAAGGCGCTCGAAGGCCGAGAACGCATCGTCCAGGATGGCGGCGAGGCGGGAGTTCAGATGAATGGGCCCCGCACGGAAGCGAATCGTCAACTCGTCGAGTCTCTTCGGCGGATCGAGCTTCGCCAACAGGTCGCTCAGCAATGGGCATTGGTTCGGAGGCGGGCAATACACGACCTCGCACGGCCACCCGTGCGGCCAGCGAACTTCTCCAGTCGCTGGATCTTTGTCGGCGTAGTCGGCAGTGGTCTTGCCGTGCGGCATCCGCACGAGACGAACCGCGCCAACGACCCGCCCTCGGGTTTCCGAAATCACCATCGGGTGATCCGCGCCTGCTGGCACGTAGACAGCAAGAAGGTCGCCCGTCCCCTCGAGGTCATCCGCCATCGTCTTCAGATTGGCCAAACCCTGCGGTACGACCGCGATTCTTTCCAGCTTGGGGTTGAACCAAAACAGCGTGTCGATCCACTTGAAACCCACCGCGTCACCTCGCACGACGTTGCCGTTCGGGGGGCGACCATCGCGTCACTCGGCGTGGATGGCAACTGAGGCGAGCCCGTCGTCGTGGGGATGCCAGGACCAGAGATGCGGAATCTCTCTCAGGATCGGCGCTGGCTTGCTGGCTTGCTGGCTGCGCGAATCGAGTACCCGCCACCGGTGGCGTCGGCGGCTGCGGGACGCCATGGCCGGGTCACTGGCCCGGAACAGCGCCGCCCTCGGAGCGTCCGGGCGGCCCGCGTGAGTGCCGCGTTGGCCGCGGCGCCGGGTCTCCTGAGGCTGGGGACCGGTCAGCCGGCCTGTAGCAGCTCGCCCATCTGCTGGGAGGCGGCCCCGCAATCCCCCTGGTCAGCCGTAAAGCGCCCGAGCAGGTCGGCCGGAACCTCGCCCGGAGCCAGCCGGTCGGGCTCGATGTAGGCGTCCCCACCGGTCCACCGCGCGTAGTGCTGGGCGGTGACGGCCCAATTCGAGTGGCCAAGCTGCCGGGCCACGAAGGCCGGGTTGATGCCCCGGGTCAGGAGCTGGCTGGCGAACGTGTCGCGGAGGTCCTTCGGGCTCCAGCCAGCCAGGCCGGCTCGCTTCAGGAGCCGCCGCCACTCGCGCTCGCGGAAGCCGGCGCCAGTGATCCCGTCCAGCACCCGCTGGCTCGGCCCCGGCTCGAACCGCTCGCGGCGGAGGTCGAGGAGGGCGCGTCGGAGCCGCCGCGAGAGCTGAACACGCCGCGACCGTCCGCTCTTCGGCGGCGCCGAGAAATCGTCGAGCACCCGTGCACGGTCGATCATGATGGATCGAGAGCGGCCGTCGTCGTCCGACCCGAAGGCCACCTGGCCCCAGGTCAGGGCTTCTGCCTCGGCCATTCGCATCCCGGTGTCCAGCAGCAACAGGACGAAGGCATGCGCAACCAGCCCCTCTGCCCGGGCTGCGTCGACGAGGCGAGCCACGTCCTCGGGCGACTCGATCGGGTTCGCCTTGCCCTCCGCCTGCGCCCGCCCGGCCTTAGTCTTCAAGGCGCCGCGCAGCCGCGCGCGGAACTGCGGGACGGGGTCGCGTTCGACCCATCCCTCCTCGACGGCGCGCTGGATGACTTTCGCGATCGTGTTGATCGAGTTCTTGCCGTGACTGACGCTACGCCCCCGGTCCACGACCTCGCTTGCCCACCACGCGCGGAGCCTGTCCACGTCGACTTGATCGATCCGCAGGTCGCCGAGCGCGGCCATCACGGAGCCCTCAGGCCGTAGGATCGACTTCTTGTCGCGGAGGGTGCTCGGCGAGAGGCTGCCGAGTTCGCAGGGGCGCTCAAGGTAAAGGCTTGCGACTTCGCGGAAGGTCGGGACGACACCGGCGGCCGGCCGGGCGGGGCCGTCGAGTAGCTCGCGGGCCTCGAATGCTCGGCGCCACTCGGCGGCCTCGGTCCACGTCGCGCAGCCGGTGTCGACCTTGACGCGGTCGCGTCCCTGGCGGCGGTAGTAGATCCGGCCGTTGATCAGTTGGAGGTTTCGGTACTGAGATCCGGCGGGCTTCCTGCGCATCGGTCAGATAGAACCCAGTCGGTGTCACCGTGTACACCACGCCATCAGAAAGGCACGATCCTCAACTTGACGATCGGTCTTTGATCTGGCGCTTGCATGATGCTACGAGCGGGCGGGAAGGACGGAGACCGAGTTCGAGACACGAAGTCGGTCTCAAAATGGGCCCTTGAAACTGGCGCCTCAAGACGACCCCTGAGATCGCGCATGCAGACGCGGCGCCTGTCGCTCAATCCGGCGCGAAATCACGTCAGCAATCATTCCCGACGTGCGCGCTGCTTTCGCCGGACACGCGCGAAGTATTGATGCCCCTTCTTCAGTTCCGTCCAAGTAGGATGACCGTTCCCCCAGGAACCCTCGAGCTCTGCATATACCTCCGGAAGTCGCTTCAGCCTGCCGGATTTCGAGCGGTTTTGACTCCGGTAACGATCCACTTCCTGACCGTCCAAGTAGAGCTCGAAGGCATCGTCATGCTTTCGGCTGCTGACCTTGTGGAAGCCCAGCACCTTGTAGGCCGCGGCTTCCTTGGCTCGCTGGCCCGGCTTCGCGCTATTTCGGATCTCTAGAAGCGCCTCGTTAATCCGCGCCTGTGCCACAGCGGCCCAATTGGGGATCGCGAGGCCTGCATCCACCGCAACTACAACTGCAAGCAGGACGTCCTCGACGTCGCCCTTCTGCCTGAAGTCACGACCACATCGCATCAATATCGACTGCGCGACCGCCTGACGCTCTTCGTCCGAGAGTTGATTCGAAACTTGGCGCCTCGTGGTCTCGCGTCTTTCCGAATGCATCGCCCTGCCTCGCCATTTCTCTTCAGTTTCAATGATTTAGCCAGCTCAAGTTCGTGACACAAGCTCAGTCCTCAAGAAGTCTCATGGTCCGAGACATTTCGAGCCGTGACGCGCTCAACACGGAAGGGAATCGGCGATCTCACGGAGCAGATCTCAAGGATTGAGGTCGCGATCAACCGCCTCTTATCGATCGCTACGCCTGTTCCGGAGTTCGTCACCGTCATCGAGGCGGCGCGCCGAATGGGCATCGGTGAAAAGACTCTCCGCGGCGCCGTTCGCCGCGGCGAGATCCGTTCATTCGCGTTGGGTACGCCGTCTCGCGGGCGACCGCGAGTTCGACTCGACGAGGTCCGCGAATGGGC
>CAUJGH010000085.1 GCA_963169575.1 Myxococcota bacterium
TCGCATGCCCTCGTGCGCGAGCTGCACGTCTACGGCGGCGCCGTCCGGATCGGCGCCGCGGCCGGACACGACGCCCAGCACCGCGGTCTCGGCGCGCGCCTGCTGGCCGCCGCCGCCCGGCTCGCTCGTGTCGCCGGCCACGACACGCTCTCCGTCATCTCCGCGATCGGAACCCGCGCCTACTATCGCCGCCAGGGATTCCGCGACGGCGCGCTCTATCAACACCGCCCGCTCGCGACGGAAGTGCCGCCCGTCGCCTCGGCCGGCCCGGACGCTTCCGTATGAGCACGGCCCCGGCGATGGCGACCGATTCCGCCAACTTCAAGCGTCTGCAGGCACGTCTGCGCGGCCAGGTCGGCAAGGCGATCGCGGATTTCCGGATGATCGAGCCGGGCGATCGCGTGATGGTCTGTCTCTCGGGCGGGAAGGATTCGTATGCGCTGCTCGATCTGCTGCTCTCGCTGCAGCGGGCGGCGCCGATCGATTTCGAGCTCGTGGCCGTCAATCTCGACCAGAAGCAGCCGGGCTTTCCCGAGCACGTCCTGCCCGAATATCTGCGCGGCCTCGGCGTCCCGTTCGAGATCATCGAGCAGGATACCTACGGCGTCGTCCGACGCGTCGTGCCGGAGGGCAAGACGCAATGCGGGCTCTGCAGCCGGCTTCGCCGCGGTGCGCTCTACCGCTGGGCGCGCGAGCACGACATCGACAAGATCGCCCTCGGCCACCACCGCGACGACATCGTCGAGACGCTCTTCCTCAATCTCTTCCACGGCGGTCGCCTGAAGGCGATGCCGCCGAAGCTGCTGTCCGAAGACGGGCGCAACGTCGTGATCCGGCCGCTCTGCTACGTCCCCGAACGCGAGATCGAGCGCTACGCCCGCGCGCGCGCCTTCCCGATCATCCCGTGCACCCTCTGCGGCTCGCAGCCGAACCTGCAGCGCAAGGCGATCGCGCGCATGCTCGCCGAATGGGAGCGCGAGAATCCCGGCCGGATCGACTCGATCTTCCATGCGATCGGGAACGTGAGCGTCTCGCAGCTGGCCGATCCGCGGGCCTTCGACTTCGGGGCTCTCGTCCGCGAACGGCCGGACGATCCGCCGCGTGCGGACGCCGAAGCGTCCACGTGCGGCGCGGCCGGAGACCCGGCCCTTGAGGATCGGCCCGGGCGCGCCACAATCTGCCGCGATTGAAGCGACCGCGTATGGACGCGGATCGTCCTCGATCCTCGCAATGGAACCCGCGGACGTGGCCCCCGAACGGCCCCGCGGATCGTCCTCGCAAGGCGCTCTCCAATGCGCCGGACTGAACGCCCCTGGACTCGTCCGACAGCGACCCGACCGATCACGACGAAGAAGAACCGGAACCCCGCTCGGCGCCGTTCGGCATGCTGCTCGGCATCGCGCCCGGCGAAGTCCCCGTCTATTCGTCCGACTACGAGACCGCCGATCCCCGGGATCTGCCCGATCGCAGCGCCTTCCGGAGCTATCTCGACGGGGTCTACATGGGATACAAATGGCAGTGCGTCGAGTTCGCGCGCCGCTGGATGTACCTCAACACGGGCTGCGTCTTCGACGACGTCGCGATGGCCCACGAGATCTTCCGCCTGCGCAGCGTGCGCGAGGTCAGGACGAATCGGAAGCTGCCGCTCTATGCCTTCCCCAACGGCTCGCGCCGCCCCCCCGAGCCCGGCTGTCTGCTGATCTGGTCCCCCGATGGCGAGTTCGAGCATACGGGCCACGTCGCCGTCGTGACCGAGGTCGGCCTCGAGTTCGTCCGCTTCGCCGAGCAGAACGTCGGCCACCGCGTCTGGCCCGAGGGCCGCTCCTTCGCGCGCGAGCTCCACGCGAAGGTCACCGACGACGGCGAGTTCTGGGTCGAATGTTCGTTCAAGGACGCGACGATCCTCGGCTGGGTCATCCAGACGGACGTTTCGACCCACGCCGAGCCGATGGCGCTCGTCGATCCGGAGCTCTTCGCGATCGAAGCGCGCGAGGTCGAGAAGAAGCGGCGTTCGCGCCGCTCCTGGCTCAACGTCGCGAACGCCGACGAGGCCGCCTACGTCGAGGTCGTCGGCGGCCATCGCCTCGCGACCCGCGACGAGGACCAGCGGCGTTATTTCGTGATCTCCGAGAGCGCCCACGACGAGCTCGTCCGCGCGACCGGCGAGCTCCACGGCCTCTTCATGCACGCCACGGAGCACGTCCTGCGCGACGAGGCGCTGCTCGCGCGCTTCAACCTGCCGCGCGCGCTCTGGCCGAAGATCCACGAGTCCTGGAACAACCGGCTCAACCAGATGATCACGGGCCGCTTCGATTTCGCGCTCTCGCCCCGCGGCCTCAAGGTCTACGAGTACAACGCCGACTCCGCCGCCTGCCACATGGAATGCGGCAAGATCCAGGGCCGCTGGGCCGAGCACCACGGCTGCGACGTCGGGCGCGATCCCGGCGAGTCGCTCCACGACGAGCTCGTCGCCGCCTGGCGCGCGAGCGACGTCGATTCGCCGCTTCACATCATGCAGGACCGCGACCCCGAGGAGACCTATCACGCGCTCTTCATGAAGGAGGCGCTCGAAGAGGCCGGCATCGAGTGCAAGATCCTGAAGGGCGTCGACGGGCTCTCCTGGGGCCCGGAAGGCGACGTCCTCGATCCCGACGGCGAGCCCATCCGCTGGGTCTGGAAGACCTGGGCGTGGGAGACGGCGCTCGACCAGATCCGCGCGGAATGCGGCGACGATCCGGAGAAGCTGCGGACCTACGAGCCCGGCCAGCGCCATGCCGGGGCGCCGCGCCTCGTCGACGTCCTGCTGCGCAAGAGCGTGATGGTGTACGAGCCGCTCTGGACGCTGATCCCCTCGAACAAGGCGATCCTGCCCGTCCTCTTCCAGCTCTTTCCGGAATGTCCGTACCTGCTGCGGACGTCCTTCGAGCTGACGGGCTCGCTGCGCGAGCAGGGCTGGGTCGCGAAGCCGATCGTCGGCCGCTGCGGCTCGAACATCGAGATCCACGACCGCGAGGCCGGCCTCATCGAGCAGACCTCGGGTGCCTTCGAGCGGCAGGCGCAGATCTTCCAGGAGCTCCATCGCCTGCCGATCGCCGCCGGCTACAACGTGCAGATCAGCACGTTCACCGCCGCCGGCACCTGGGCCGCCACCTGCCTGCGCGCCGACCGCTCGCTCATCCTCTCACAGACGAGCGACAACATGCCGCTGCGCGTCGTACCCGATCACGAGCTCCGCGAGCGGCGCCGTATCCCCTGATCGGAACGCCGCCCGGGCCGCCCGGGCCGCCGCCGCCGGCGCGAGCGCCCCGACCGAGACGATCGTTTCACAGCCTCTCAGTCGTCGGCGCGCTCGATCGCGACGTAGAGCGTGTTCTCGCCGCGGCGGACCAGCAGCAGGACGCTCTTCTTCGATGCGCCGAGCTTCTCGGCGAGCTTGTCGGCGCTCGAGACCGCGACGCGATCGATTTCGACGATCAGATCGCCGCGCCGGATGCCCGCTTCTGCCGCGGGCCCGGCCGGATCGACGTCCGCGACGAGGACGCCTTCGGCGTCGTCGATTCCGAGCTGGTCTGCGAGCGCCGGCGTCAGGTCCTGCAGGCGGAGTCCGTAGGCGCCCGCGCCCTCCTTCGCCGGCGCGGCCGCCGCGAGCTGCTCGTCGTCGGGCAGACGGCCGATCTTGACGCGCAGCGTCTTGCGCTTGCCGTCGCGCAGCACGATGACCTTGGCGTCCTTCTCGACCGCCGCCTGTGCGACCACGATCGGCAGGTCTCGCCATTCGCCGATCGGCTGTCCGTCGAACTCGACGATGACGTCGCCGCGCTCGATTCCGCCCTTCGCCGCCGGCGTGCCTTCCAGGATCTGCGAGACGAGGGCGCCGCTCGGTTCGTCGAGGCCGAACTGCTCGGCCATCGTTTCCGTGACCTCCTGGATCTGGACGCCGAGCCAGCCGCGGGTCACGCGGCCTTCGCTCTTCAGCTGCGGCAGGATCTGCTTCGCCTGATTGATCGGCACCGAGAAGCCGATCGTGTTGGCGTCGCTGCGGATGGCGGTGTTGATGCCCACGACGCGGCCCTGCAGGTCGATCAGGGGACCGCCGGAATTGCCGGGATTGATCGCGGCGTCGGTCTGGATGAAGTCTTCGTAGGATTCGTTCGTGACGTCGCGGCGATGTTTGGCCGAGACGATCCCGGCCGTCACCGTATGCTCGAGCCCGAACGGATTGCCGATCGCGACGACCCAGTCGCCCGCGCGGATCGCGTCGGAATCGCCGAGCGCGATCGTCGCGAGCGTCTTGTCCTTCGGCGGATCGATCTTCAGCAGGGCGATGTCGGTCTTGGGGTCGCGCCCGACGACCTTCGCGTCGAGCTGCTTGCCGTCGAGGAAGCGGATCTTGATCTCGTCCATGTTCTCGATGACGTGGTTGTTGGTGACGACGTAGCCGTCCTCGGAAATGACGAAGCCGGAGCCCTGTGCCTGGACGGCACGAGGCGACGGGCTGTTGCCGCCACCGCCGAAATCACGCGGCAGGTTGCGGAAGAACTCGTTCCACTCCTCGGGCAGGCCCGGGATCGGCGGCCGCTGCGGATTGGCGCGTGGCGCTCCCGCACCCGGCCGCTGGGCCGTCGCGCGGCCCCCGCTCGAAACGGAAATGCTGACGACGGCGGGCTTAACCCGCTCGACGATATCGGCGAAGCTGAGCGGCGCGCGGCCCATCGGCGTCATCACGCTCTGCTGGTCGGCACGTTGCGCCTGCACCGGAACACCGCTCGTCGCGGTGGCG
>CAUJGH010000086.1 GCA_963169575.1 Myxococcota bacterium
CGCGCTGCTCCGCGATGCACCGCGCATCGATCCGCGCGAGCTGCGCGCGGGCGCCGGCGCGCGCGTCGCCGGCGAGCCGTCGGCGCAGCGCTTCGAGATCCGCCTCGGCGCGCGCGGCATCGAATTCGGCGCGCAGCGCCACGAGCGAAGGGCGCGATCCGGGATGCTCGACGGCGCCGTGCACCCCTTCCGATCGCGTCTCGCTCGACATCCGCCTGCCCCCGCCTCGATCAATCCGGGCCGGAGTCTCGTCGGAATGGGACGGGATCGCCAGGGTCTGCTTGCGCGGGTTCCGCGCGATCCGTGCGCAGGTCGAGGCGCTGCTCGATCCGCCGCACGCGGCGCAGCAGCTCCGGCAGGCGCTTCAACCCGGCCATCGCGCGATGCCAGGTCCGCTCCTCCATCGCGGGCGAACCGAAGACGCGCTCGCCGTCGGCGACGTCGTGATGGAGGCCGGCGCGCGCGCCGACGAAGGCGCGGTCTCCGATGCGCAGATGGCCGGTCGTGCCCGCCTGCGCCATCACGATCGCGCCGGCCCCGACGATCGTTCCGCCGGAGAGGCCAGTCTGCGCGACGATCAGGGCATCTTCACCGATGTCGCAGTTGTGGGCGATCTGCACGAGATTGTCGATCTTCGCGCCGCGGCGGATGCGGGTCTCGTCGAGCGTCGCGCGATCGATCGTCGTATTCGCCCCGATCTCGACGTCGTCCTCGATCACGACCCGGCCGCGATGGGCCATGGCGACCGGTCGCCCCTCCGCGTCCGCCACGAGCCCGAACCCATCGCTCCCGACGACGACACCGGGCTGGAGCACGACGCGATCCCCGAGCTCGCAGTCCTCCCGGACGACGACGCCGGCATGGATCCAGCCATCCTCGCCGACGCGCACACGCGCCCCGATCGTCGCATTCGGCGCGACGACGCTGCGCGCTCCGATGCGGCTCCCGGCGCCGACACTCGCCCCGGGCGCGATCGACGCACTCGGATCGACGACGGCGCTCGGGTCGACATGCGCACCCGGCGCGATGCCGGCCGGAGGCCGCGTCGCCGGCAGGAACGTCTGCATGAGGCGGGAGAAATCGTGCGCAGGCCTCGGACTGCGCAGCGCGCTCCGTCCGGCGACGGCGAGGCCGGGCGGTGCGACGACGGCCCGCGCGCGGCTCGCAGCGAGAGCCGGCTGGTGGGCACGGTCGCGCACGAAGACGAGCTCGTCTTCGCGCGCCTGGCCCAGCGAGGCGAAGCCGTGGATCTCGAGCGACCCATCGCCCTCCACCACGAGGCCGATCGCACGGGCGAGCTCGGCGAGCCGGACGGGCCCGGCCGTGCGCGGCACCGCCTAGCGCGCGAGCAGCACGGACACCGGCGAGGTGCGCGCGACGGAGGCGGCGTTGCTCCCCAGGAAATAGTCCGTGATCCGATTGCGGCCGTAGGCGCCCATGACGATCAGGCTGGCGCGCACCTCTTTCGCGGTGTCGACGATCTTGACGTCCGGCCGCCCGAGGGTCGAGGACGTCTCGCGCACCGGCACGGAGAGTCCGCCGACCAGCTGACGGACCTCGTCGAAGCGCGCGACGGCGCGGCCCTTGTCCTTCGAGTCGACGAAGACGTGGACGGATTCGTTGAGACCGTTCGCGAGGGCGACGGCCAGCTTCGCCGCGATGCGCGAACCGGGCGAGCCGTCGAAGCCGAGCACGATGGGACCGGTCAGCGGCGCGCCGCTCGGGACCAGGATCGTCGACTTGTTGGTCTTGCGGAGCACCGTCTCCGCCGTATGTCCGACGAGGGCGTTCTTGTCGCGGCTTCCGGCGCTGTTGCGACCGATCACCAGCAGGTCGGCTGTCTGGACGCGCTCGACGATCCGATCGTCGCACGGTCCCTGCAGGACCTCGCAGGTTGCGTCCAGCCCCTCGCCGCGGGCGCGCTCGTTGAAGCGACGGGCGACGGCATCCGCTCGCGCGCGGTAGTACGAAGCGACCTCGGCCTCGGGGAAGGGCGGGAGATTCAAGCCGGCGCCCGCGGGCGCCCGGAATCGCCGTTCGTCGACGACGGAGATCGCGGAGAGCCTGATCCGCAAACGCGATGCGAGGCCCATCGCCGTCTGCTCGGCCGCGTTGCCGTCTTCCGAACCGTCCGTCGCAACCAGAATCGTCTCAATCATGTCGTGCTCTCCCGATGATCCCCGATTGGGATTTGGAACGCGCCCGCAGGATCGGCCGAACGTCCCCGAAGGTTTCGACCTTTGGGGGAATGAATCTCACGGGGGACGAGCTTAGTTGACCCCCGTGGGTGATGCAATCAAGGGCCCCGCCCCGCGGTGGGTGGTAGGGTCCGGGCGTGCCCAGCCCGCCGGATGCCTCCGCGCTGCCTGTCCCGCTCCCCACGCCGGTCGCCGAATCCGGCGCGGATCGGACGAGCCGCGTCATCTGGGGGCTCGAGCGCCCCTCGCTGGGCATTTCGCTCGGGGGGACGCCGCCCGGCGATCCCGATTCCAGCCGGCTGCGCTGGGTCGAGCAGGCCGAGGCGCTGGGTCTCCACTCGGTCTGGCTGCCGGAGATGCATTTCGAGCGCGGCGTCTGCCCGGCTCCCCTGCTCGAGCTCGCGCGCTTCGCGCCGATGACCCGGCGGCTACGGCTGGGAACGACGTCGCTGCTCCTCCCGCTCCACCCGCCCGACGCCCTTGCCGCGGAGATCGCCGCCCTCGACCAGCTCTCGGGCGGTCGAACATTGATCGGGCTCGGCCGCGGATTCCAGCGACGGATGCTCGAAGCGTTTCGCGTCCCCCCGGCGCAGAAGCGGGATCGCTTCGACGAAGTGCTGGGGCGCATGCGGGCGCGCTGGGCCGAGAGCCTCGATCGCGCGAGCGGCTTCGCGCCCCTGCAGCGCCCTCATCCGCCGCTCGCCGTCGCAGCCTTCGGGCCGAAGGGTCTCGCCCAGGCCGCGCGGCATGGGCTCCCCTACCTCGCCTCTCCCGTCGAGACGCTGGAACAGATCGCCGAGAATCAACGCCGCCATCGCGAGGGCTGGGCGGATTCGTCTCGTCCGCCGCTATCGCTGGTGATGCGAACCGTCTTCGTCTCCGAGGACCCGCGCGCGCTCGAGGCGATCCGGGCGCGCCTCGCGAGCGAGTTCCCGGCGCGGCGGACGGGGCTGCCCGAGGCGGTCCATGCGGCCATCGATGCGCCGCTCGAGAGCCGGGCGGTGATCGGAACGCCGGCGGAGGTCACGGCGCAGCTCCTCCGCGATCGGGCCCGGCTCGGGATCGACCTGTTGATCGTGCGGCCGCAGCTCGCGGGCATCGAGCGCGGAATCCTCGAGCGATCGCTCGAGCAGCTCGCTCGAAGCGTCTGGCCCGCAGTCGTGGCCGAACGAGTGGCCGCCTGAAGCGCGCCCGAAGCGGGCCGTTCGGGGCGGGGCTCAGTCGTCGTCGCGGGTGAAGGTGACGAAGGCCATGCTCGGCCGCTTCGAGGATTCGCGCATCGCGAAATGGATACCGTCGAAGGCCCAGCCCTCGGCGGAGACGGTGTTGAGGACCTGCTCGATCTCCGCGTCCGAGACGTTCGAGATCTCGACCACCTTGTAACGCATCGCCGCGGGGCCTCCGTCCGAACGACCAGCGCGGCTAGAGCCGCTCGGCCAGCTCCATCGCGGCGTAGGTCAGGATCAGATCCGCGCCCGCGCGCTTGATCGAGACGAGGGATTCCTCCATCGCACGATCGCCATCGATCCAGCCACGCTCGGCCGCCGCCTTGATCATCGCGTACTCGCCCGAGACATGATAGGCGGCGAGCGGAACGTCGAAGGTCCGCCGCGCGTCCGCGAGGATGTCGAGATAGGCGAGCGCGGGCTTCACCATCAACATGTCCGCGCCCTCCTCGAGATCGAGCCGCATCTCGCGCAGGGCCTCGCGCCGATTCGCCGGATCCATCTGGTAGCCGCGCCGATCGCCGAACTCGGGCGTGCTCTCGGCGGCATCGCGAAAGGGGCCATAGAAGGCGCTCGCATACTTCGCCGCGTAGGCGAGGATCGAGACCTGCTCGAAGCCGTTCGCGTCGAGCGCCCTGCGGATCGCTCCGACGCGGCCGTCCATCATGTCCGAGGGCGCGACGATGCTCGCACCGGCGCGCGCATGCGAGACGGCCGTGCTCGCGAGGCGCTCGAGGCTCGGGTCGTTGTCGACCTCGCGGGCGTCGGCGGGTCCCGAGAGAAGGCCGCAATGGCCATGGGAGGTGTACTCGCAGAGACAGACGTCGGTCACGACGCAGAGCGAGGGAACGGCGGCGACGATCGCCCGCGTCGCGCGCTGCACGATGCCGTCCTCGCGGTCGGCGCCCGACCCCCGCGCATCCTTCTCCGCCGGCACGCCGAACAGGATCACCGCCGGAATCCCGAGGTCCGCGATCTTCTTCGCCTCGAGCACGACTTGGTCGACCGAGAGGCGATGAACACCCGGCATCGAGGCCACCGGCTCGCGCCGGCCGCTTCCCTCGACGACGAAGAGCGCCTGGACGAGATCCTGCCGATCGAGTCGCGTCTCGCGCACCATGCCGCGCAGCGTCTCGTTCCGCCGCAGGCGGCGCAGGCGTGTGATGGGAAAGCTCATGGCTGCTCCTCAGGTCGATCGGGCCGCGAAGGCCTGCGCGAGCGCCTCGACCATCGCGGTCACGTCCGGCCGCGCCGGCACGACATCGGCCGGCAGGCCGGCTTCGGCGAGCTTCTTCGCCGTCGTCGTCCCGATGGCGGCGATCATACATCGGCGCGCGGCGGCGAGACTCGAGTCGTCGAGGCAGGCGAGGAAGTTCTCGACCGTCGAGGGGCTCGTGAAGGTGAGCGCGACGATCTCGCCCGAGCGGAGGCGCCCCCGCAGCTCGGCCTCGTCGAGCGCCGGGCGCCGGTTCTCGTAGAAGGCGACCGAATCGACCTCGACACCCGCCGCACGCAGCCCGTCGGCGATCTTCGTGGCGGCGATCCGGGAGCGCGGGATGAGCACCCGCTCGCCCGAATGCGAGAGCATGGGCACGAGCTCGGCGAGCAGCGTCTCCGCGTCGCCGCGACCGGAGGCGACCAGATGCACCGGGTAGCCGGCGCGCAGGGCCTCTTCGGCGGTGCGCTCGCCGATGCAGAACGTCCGGGCGCCCGGACCGACGCCCATGCCGCGGCCGCG
>CAUJGH010000087.1 GCA_963169575.1 Myxococcota bacterium
GCCGCGACGAGGTCGCCGGGCGGGACGCCGGCCACCGGAAATGCCAGGCTCGCTGCCGTCGGGAGCGGCTCGCCGCGCGTGCAGAGCTCGACACTCGAAAGCGTCTCGAGGACCGTGCGACCGGAGCGCTCGCGGGCGGTACCGGTCACGCGGACGCGGTCGCCGACGGCGATGCCTGAGGCCAGCCCGCCGCCAGCGTCGTCGACGAAGAGTCCTTCGGAGGTCGCGGGATCGCCGTCCGCGTCGACGTCCTCGTCCTGGATGAAGAAGCCCCGTAGCGCAGCGCTCTCGCCGCCGACGAGGCGGCCGACGACGATCGCTTCGACGCTGACGACCTGGCCGGCGAGCGGCGTCTCGGCGCCGGCGCCCTGCACGGCGGCGATCGCCGTCGAGGCGAGGCCGCAGCCATCGTCGTCGGCGAGCACGATTGGGCGGTGGATGAACGCGCCGGGGCGCAGGCCGGCGGAGAAGCCGGCGAGCAGGAGTGTGATCCGCTCGCTGCCCTCCGCGAGCACGTCGTCGACGATGGCGAGCGTCACGCTCGCATGGGTCTCCCCGTCGGCGAAAGCGAGGTTCGACGGGGCGAGCGTGTAATCGCTCGGGGTCACCCCCGCGCCGAGCAGGGCGAGCGAGATGCTCTGCGGGCCGACGACGGGCGGATCGGCGCTGGCGGTGACGACGACGAGGCTGCGGTCGACTTCGCTGGCGAACGGGGCGCTCGTCGAGAGCTCGATCCGCGCGCCGCCGGCGGGACACGGCGCGAGCGGCGAGGCGCCGCCGCGGGGAAGCGGCGGGCCCGCGATGAAATCGTCGGCGTTCGATGCCGTATCGCGGCACCCGCCCTCGGCGCGCTCGAGAGCGAGCAGCGCAGAGGCTGCGGGCGCGGCGGCGGTGCCTTCGAAGAAATTGGCGGCGCCGTAGCCGACGAGGTCGAGGATCTTCGACTGCAGCGCGGGGCCGCAGGGCATCGACCCGCCATTGCAAGGCAGACCCGAAAGGCTGCGCACGAGGGCGAGCTTGCCGTTCGAGCTCGCGAGGTTCGTCGAGGCGTTGCCCGCGAGGAAGGGCGCGGGCAGCGGGAGACCGCTCGCGGCGGCGGCAAGACCCACGAGCAGCGACTCGCCGGGGGCGAGACTGCCCGAGAGCAGGCTCGGGGCGCTGCCCGAAAAGAGTCCCGTCCCGCTCGCGCTCGCGTATTGCAGCGAGAGGCCTTCGAGGGATTCGGGCGCGTCGCCGCGGTTGAAGAGCTCGACGAAGTCCCGGTCGTAGAGCTGGCCGCCGCCGCCGTAGAGCTGGCGGATCACGACCTGAGCGTGCGCCGCATGCGCGCCGACGAGCGACAGCAGCAGCAGGATCGACGGCCGAAGGCCGGCCGGATGGCGCGCCGAGCGGGCGCGTCGCGAGCGTTGGCAGCGGGGCGGACGAGGCATGGGCGATGCGGCGCTCCCGAGGTGTTGCCCCGGTCGTTTCGCAGATCGGTTCGGCCCAGGCGAGTCGTGAACGACGCTTCTCGCACAGGGCGCATCCGCTGGTTCACGCTCGCCGCTCGTTCGGCCCGTCCCGCGTCGACTACGCTCCGCGCATGTTCTTCATCGCGAGCACCGGCCGCTGCGGCACCCGCGCTCTCTGCGACGCCCTCGCCGCCGCGAGCGACCACCGCGTTCGCCACGAGCCCGAGCCCCTGCTGCTCGAGGAGGCCCGCCGCGCCCATCGCGGCCGTTTCCGTTACTCGCCCAACCTGCTCCGCCGCCTGCTCGAGTGGTATCGCCTCGACGGCACGCCCTACGGCGAGTCGCTGCGCTGCCCGACGCTGCTCGGCGACATCGCCCGGGTCGCGCGGCGCGCGCGCTTCGTCGTGCTGTTCCGGGATCCCGGCGGCTACCTCGCCTCGGCCTGGGGCCGGGGCGTGCTGCGCAAAGGCAACGCCTGGGATCGGTACCGGCTGCTCCCGGACGATGCCGAGGGGCTCCCCATCGCCGACCAGATCCTGCTCCACCAGGCCGAGGTCCACGGCATCCTCGCCGACTTCGCGGAGCGCCGGGCGGCTCGCGTGCTGGTCTGCGAGCTGCGCGATCTCGACGCCCGCCTCCCGCAGATCTGCGAACACGCGGGCATCGGGCTGCGCGACCCCGCCCAGGCGCGGGCGATCCTCGCCGCCCGGCCCAACGCCGGGCCGGTCGGCCGCTTCGCGGGCGAGGCGGTTCCCGCGCCGTCTCCCGCGGCGCGAGAGCGCGCAGGCCGCAGCTACGACCGGCTGCGGAGGCTGGCGGCGGCCGGGATGTGAGGCCCGTCGCGGCGGTCCGCCCGCCGGCCTCGGATATCGTCGCGGCGCCCGTCGAAATCCTCCGGCGCCAACCGACTCATCCGCATCGGGTCCGGACGGCTCGCGTCCGATCCCCCACCGAGGAGAACCGAATGCAATTCATGCTGCTGATCTACGAAGACGACGCGGACCGCGTCGAGCACATGGACGAGCGGATGCCCCATTGCGGGGCCTACGTCGAGGCAATGCAGAAGGCCGGGATCTACGTCTGCGGCGAGCGTCTGCGCGCCGTCGGAACGACGACCCAGGTCCGTGTTCGCGAGGGGACGGCGCACGTCCTCGACGGCCCCTACGTCGAAGCGAAGGAGCAGCTCGCGGGCTTCCATTTGATCGAAGTCCCCGATCTCGACGCCGCCCTGCTCTGGGCCTCGCGTTGTCCCTCGGCGGGGCGCGGCGTCGTCGAGGTCCGACCGGTCTGGCCGCGTTAGGCGCGGGCGAGGAGTAGAGTCATGGCATGCTACGTCGATGGTTTCGTCCTGCCCGTCCCGAAGAAGAACGCCGCCGCCTATCGCAAGATGGCCCGCAAGGCCGGCAAGCTCTGGATCGAGCACGGCGCGCTCGAGTACCGCGAATGCATCGCCGAGGACGTGAAGCCCGGCAAGCAGACGTCGTTCCCACAGAGCGTGAAGCTGAAGGCGGGCGAGGTGGTCTGGTTTTCGTGGATCGTCTTCAAGTCGCGAGCGCATCGCGATCGGGTGAACGCGAAAGTGATGAAGGATCCGCGGCTCGGGGGGATGAGCGCGCTGGCGATGCCCTTCGATGCGAAGCGCATGATCTACGGCGGCTTCGAGATCGCCGTCGATCTTCGCGGCGGGCGATGACGCGTTCCTGCGCGGAGCCGATCGCCGATCCCGAGGCGCGGACGGCGGCCGAAGCGGCGCGGGCCGCCGAGGCCGTCGCGCGCAGCGGCTACGGCAAGCTGGTCGCGATCCTGTCCGCGCGGCATCGCGACGTCGCCGCCGCCGAGGACGCGCTCGCGGAGGCCTTCGCGCTTGCCCTCGAGGACTGGCCGACGAAGGGCGTGCCCCAGAGCCCCGAGGCCTGGCTGCTGACGGTCGCCCGTCGGCGCATCATCGACGGCATCCGGCGTGAGCGCACCGCGGCGGGGGCGGTCGACCATCTGAAGCTCGTGGGCGAGGAGCTCGCCGCGCGCGAAGCGCCCGAGATCCCCGACGAGCGGCTCGCGCTCATGTTCGCCTGCGCGCATCCGGCGCTCGATCCGGGGATCCGCGCGCCGCTGATCCTGCAGACCCTGCTCGGCTTCGACGCGGCGGCGATCGCTTCGGCCTTCCTGACGGCGCCGGCGACGATGGGCCAGCGGCTCGTCCGGGCGAAGCGGAAGATCCGCGACGCGGGCATTCCCTTCGAGGTACCGACGGGCGCGGAGCTCGCGCCGCGGCTGGGGGCGGTGCTCGATGCGATCTACGCCGCATTTGCCGAGGGCTGGCTCGATCCGGGCGGGACCGATGCGCGCAGCAGGCCGCTCGCGGACGAGGCGATCGGACTCGGGCGAGTGGTGGTCGCGCTGCTGCCGGAGGAGCCCGAGGCGCTCGGGTTGCTGTCGCTCATGCTGCATGCGGAAGCGCGCCGCGCGGCGCGGCGGGACATCGACGGCGGATTCGTTCCGCTCGCGGCGCAGGATCCGCGGCGCTGGGATGCGGCCCGGATCGACGAGGCGGAGGCGCTCCTGCGCCGGGCCAGCCAGCTGCCGGGCGCGGGACGTTTCCAGCTCGAGGCCGCCATCCAATCGGCCCATGCCGCTCGTCGCGTCCATGGCCGCGCAGACTGGCCCGCGATCTGTGCCCTCTACGAGGTTCTGCTCGCGTCGACCGGCTCTCCCGTCGTCGCCGTCAATCGCGCGGTCGCCCTCGCGGAGGTCGAAGGTGCTCGGGCCGGACTCGAGGCGCTCGCCATGTGGGACGCCGATCCGCGCCTCGCCGACTATCAGCCCTATTGGGCCGCACGCGCCGAGCTGCTCGCGCGGGCCGGAGAAGTCGAGGCCGCGCAGGAGGCCTATGGCCGGGCGATGGGACTCGAGAGCGATCCCAGCGTTCGTCGACACCTCGATCGCCGGCGCGCCGCGGTCGCTGCAGCGGAGGCCGGGGATCACCACGCGGAGCGCTGATCGGGGCGGTCTCGAGGAGAATCGCGTCCGGCGCAGCTCCGAGAAGGAGTCCGAGAAGGACTCCGAGAAGGACTCCGAGAAGGAGAGAGCAGCATGGCGAGACGACACCAGAGGGTCGCGACCTGCTTCTGGTTCGATGGCGAGGCCGAGGAAGCCGCCCGCTTCTACACGCGCCTCTTCGACGACGCGCGCATCACCGCGATCAGTCGCCAGCCGGACGGCCGCGCCCTGATGGTCGAGCTCGAGCTCGCGGGGACGGCCTATCAGCTGTTGAACGGTGGCCCGGTCTTTGCGCTGACGGAGGCCTGTTCGATCTCCGTCGCTTGCGACACGCAGGCGGAGATCGATCGGCTCTGGTCCGCACTCGTCGCCGACGGGGGCAGCGAGAGCCGGTGCGGCTGGCTGAAGGATCGCTTCGGACTGTCGTGGCAGATCGTGCCCAGCGCGCTCGGCGCGATGATGACGGATCCCGATCCGGAGCGCGTCGCCCGCGTGACCGCGGCGTTCATGCCGATGAAGAAGCTCGATCTCGCAGCGCTCGAGGCGGCCTGGCGCGGCGTCTGCACGGAGTCGTGATGAAATTTCTGTGTCTGGCCTACGAAGAAGAGGCTCGGCTGAACGCGCTGTCGAGACCCGAATGGGACGCGCTCCGGAGCGAGACGCTCGCCTACGTCGGGATCTTGCAGAAGAGCGGCCACCTGATCCTGACCAACGCCCTCCAGAGCGCGCGAATGGCGTCGACGGTTCGCGTCCGGGACGGCGAACGCTCCGTCCTCGATGGACCCTATGCCGAGACGCGGGAGCAGCTCGGCGGATTCTTCCTGATCGAGGCCCGAGACCGGGAGGAGGCGATCGAGCTCGCGGCGCGCTGGCCATCCGCGCGGCTCGGAAGCATCGAGGTGCGGCCGGTCGAGGAGGTTCTCCGCGAGGAGCGGCGCTACTGAACACGGCGTACCCGGTCGGCGCGGACGAGGCCCGGCGCCGTTCGGGGCGTGTCGCGCCGCGGTTGGTAACGTCGCGAGGCGCTGGGGGATCGGCGCGGGGAGATCCGCGATGATGCTTCGGGGCGGCGCGCTGCTGGCAGCGAATCTGGCGGGCGCTGCGGCGCGGATCGCGCTCGACGAGCTGCGTCGGCCCTTCGGAGGCGGGCTCCCGATGTCGCCCGAGGCGCTCGCGCGCCCGGAGGTCGTCGACGCGCTGCTGCGGGATGCGAGACCGCCCGGAAGCCCGGCACCCGCGCGCGTCGCCGCGGTCCGCCTTCCCGGTGTCGACTTCGAGAGCAGCAATTGCCGCAACTTCCTGATCGAGCTCGAGGGCGGGGCGGGAGGCGCCGACGCTGCGCTCCCCCGCACGCTCTACGCGAAGCTTCCGACCCGTTCGCTCGCGACGCGTCTCTTCGCCGGCGCGCTCGGATTCTGGGATCTCGAATGCACCTTCTGCGAGCGCATCGCGCCGCACGTCCCGATCCGCGTGCCCCGCGTCCATGCCGTCGCGCGAGAGGGCTCGGGCTTCGTCCTCCTGCTCGAGAACCTGCGCGAGCTGCCCGGCGCCCGGCTCTTCATCAACCGCGACATGGCGGCGGGCACGACGCCCGAGCAGGCGCGCCTCTGTCTCAGCACGTTCGCCGAGCTGCATGCCCATTTCCACGGCTGGACGGCGGCGGAGCGCGAGGCCCTGCTCCCGCTCGCGCTGCATCCGAACCAGACGCCCCGCGCTGCCGCGATCCATCGCGCGCTCAATGCGGCGGCCATCGCGCCCGCGCTGCGCGCCGAGCCGACGCTCTTCCCACCGGACATCGCCGCCCTCTGCCGCCGGGCCCTGGCCCGCTACGACGCGATGCACGCCGCCTGGTCTCGCGGGCCGCTGACCCTGGTCCACGGCGACAGCCATCTCGCGAACTTCTTCGAATACGGGACGCCCGAGGGCCCGCGCATGGGCATGCTCGACTTCCAGGCGGTGCACTGGTCGCAGGGCATTCGCGACGTCCAGTATTTCCTGATCCATTCGCTCGAGCCGGACGTCCTCGCCGAACACGAAGACGCGCTGATCGACCACTACCTCGCGGAGCTCGCGCGCTTCGGCGTCGTCCAGGGCCGGGAGGAGACACGGGAGGCCTACCGGGGCTTCTCGTTCCAGACGCTGATGGTCGGCGTCGTCGCGCTCGGCTTCGGCACGCTGACGGAGCGCGCGGAAACCGTGCGCACGGTCCTGCGCCGGGAAGTCGCAGCGATCCGGCGGCTTCGGTTCGGGGATTGGCTGGATGCGCTGCGCTAGTCGCGCGACGTGACGGCGGGGCCCTCGGTCAGGAGGCTCGAGTAGATGCGGCGGGCGACCCGCCAGCCGGTGCGGGTGCGGACGAGCTCGTCGTCGTAGAGGCCCCACATCGAGTAGAGCGCGCCTTCATGGCGGCCGAGACCGCGGTGGACCGCGTAGTAGTTGACCTTCGCGCGGGCCTCGTCGCCGTCGACGGCGATGCGGAAGTTTCCGACGTTGTGATGGGTCGCGCCGCAATGCGAGCCGACGCCCAGGTTGTGGTGCATCGACGCGACGAGGGGCGCGAGGCCGTCGACGAAGACGCCGGGGAGCGAGCGCGTGTAGTCGTGCCGGGTATCGGGCGTGAAGACGTCGCCGAGGCGATCGAATTCCTTTGCGTCGACGAGCTCGCAGTAGCGGACGTAGATCTGCTCGATCGCGTGTACGTCTTCGAGGAAATGGGGCAGCATGGGCGTCTCCGTCTCGGCGTGGCCGCCGTTCTCGCGCGCCTCGGGGAGCGAGGCGTCGGGGCGGTCGAGGCCGAGTCTCGCGCGGCGGCGGGCGAGACGAAAGGCGCGAGCGCAGCCGCAAAGGAGTGGAAATCGATGCGGCGGCTCTTCGTCGCGCTCGAGCCGGACGAAGGGGCGCGGGCGCTCGCGCTGGAGGTCGCGTTGGGCCTGCGGGTCGCGTTGGGTGCCGGCGTCCGCGTCGGCTGGACTGCCGAGGCGCGCATGCACGTGACGCTCGCCTTTCTCGGCGACGTCGAGGAGGCGCGCGTCGCCGCGGTTTCGGAGATCGTCGCGGCCGTCGCCCGGGACCACCGCGCCTTCGCGGCGCGCGCGGGCGGCGCCGGCGCGTTCCCCTTGCCCGATCGCGCGCGCGTTCTCTGGCTGGCGTTCGGGCGGACGAGCGAGCCGCTCGGCGCCCTCGTCGCCGATCTCGGTGGGCGTCTGCGCGCGTCGGGGCTCGCGCTCGAGGAGCGGCCCTTCCGCGGTCACATCACCCTCGCCCGCTGCCGCTCGCCGCGCGGGATCGATGCACGCGAGGCGCTTCGCCGCGCGACCGTCCAAAGCGTCGAATCGCCCGTCTCGTCGATTGCCCTCATGGAGAGCGTGCGGGACGAGGGCGGGCCGCGTTATGCGGTGCTCGCGCGCGAGCCGCTCGGCGGTCCCGGCTGATCGGGCGCCGTGGTCCTCGATCGCCCGTCTTCGGTTCGATTGCCCGCCCGCGCCGCCCGGGATAGCGTCGCGAGCGAGCCGCGTTCGGCTCCCGGCGGCGCAGCGCCGTGCAGTGCCGGCGAGCGTGTTCGGAGGCGAGGTCGCCGTGGATCTACAGTGTCTCGATCACGTGCATTTCTCGGTGCCCGACCTCCAGCAGGCGAAGCGGATCTACGGTCCGCTGCTCGCCGGGCCCGACGCGAGATTCCATTTCGTCGACGATTACGGCGGGCCCGCGGTCAACGCCTACGGCACCTGGCATACGAGCGACGGCGATTTCATCCAGGTCATCGATCCGGCCCGGCCGGTCTTCGGCGGGTCGACGATTCCGGACCACGGGCTGCTCTCGATGTCGTTCCGCGTCGCCGACATCGATCGCGGAATCGCGCAGGCGAAGGCCGCCGGACTCGTCGTGCGCAGCCGCATCGGCAGCGAGGACATCGGACTCGGCAAGAACGTCGTCCAGGCGCAGCTGCTGCCCGAGCCCGTCTCGGGTCTGCCCTTCGAGCTGATCGAACACCAGCTCCCCGGCGAGTACGTCCCCTTGACCGAGGCCGCGGTCGCATACGTCGAGTTCGTGCTGGCGCCCGGCGTCGCGCTCGAAACCGCGGCAGGTGCGCTCGAGGCGATCTTCGGTTCGCCCTTCGAGCGCGAGCAGGTCGACCCGGCGGACGGCCGTCGTTCGCGGCTTCATGCGGCCCTCGGGCTTCGGCTGGTCGCGCCGATTCCCGGCGTGTCCGGCGTCGCGACGGGTCTGCGGGCGATCGCGTTCCGGGTCCCGGATGTCTCCCGCGCGGCCGCCTCCGCCGAGAGCACGGGGCTCGCCGTCGCGCAGCGCGGCGCCGGAGCGGGCGGGGACGCGATCGAGCTCGCGCCGTGGGCGAACGTCTCGATCCGGCTCGTCGACCAGCCGGCCTGAAACGTTCGCTCTCCCGGGCGCAGTCGGTCGCTCCGCATCCGGGGAAGATCCGCTCACCGCCCCGCGCGCCCGATCTCAGGCCCGCCGCGGCCGGGGTAGGAGCGGGATCGCGATGCCCGCGATCATGATCGCGCCGCCGAGCAGCTGCTGCGTCCCCGGCAGATCCGAGAGCAGCAGCCAGCCGAGCGGCAGCGTCATCAGGGGCGAGGTCAGGTTCGCGAGCGTCGTCGTACGCGCCTCGACATCGCGTGCCGAGAGCATCAGGCAAAGCCGGCTCGCGAAGGGCCCCATCATCGCCGCCAGCACCGCCCAGAGGATCTGTGGCACCGGGATCTCGCCTGGACGCGGGAGCGCATGGAACGGAAACCAGAGGGCGACCGCGACCCAGAGCCGCAGGGCGTTCACGAGCACCGGATCGATCCGGTGGATGAAATGCCGGGTCACCACGGAGAGCCCGCTGAAACAGACGGCCGCCGCCAGGGCCATCCCCGTGCCCGCGCCGAGCAGCCCGCGGAGGCTCGTCCCGCCCGAAGTCTCCTGGAGGATGAAGAGGCCGACCATGGCCGTCGTCGCCCCGAGCCAGAATCGCCGCTCGACCCGCTCGCCGAGCAGCATCCAGGCGAGCAGCGCGACCAGCATGACCTCCGCGCGCAGCAGGACGTTCAGCATCGCGGGCGACAGGTCCTGGCTCGCCCGGGCACTCGCGAGGTTGCCCGCGAGCGTGAACACCGCGAGCAGCGCGGCGACGGCGAGGTCGAAGCCGGGATTGCGGATGCGGAGCGTCCCCTCGGCGATCCGTTGTCCGACGACGAGCATGCTATTCGCGACGGCTGCGGCGCCGAGGAGGATCAGGACGCTGTGGTCGGGGCTGCCTGCTTCGTTCGCGAGCTTCCAGGGAATCACGAACAGCGCCGACCCCAGCGCAGCGGCGAAGGACCAGGCGAGGCCTCTTCGTCGATCGGCGGTTTGGGGCGGCCTGTCCGGGGGCATGCGCCGGGATCATTAGCCCGGTCCGGGCCGGAAGCGAAATCGTCCCGGCTCGCAGCGGCAGGGCGGATCAGGCGGTGAAGCCGCCATCGATCGTCAGACTCGCTCCGGTGATGTACCCGGCTTCCGGGCTCGCCAGGAACGCGGCGAACGCGGCGATCTCGTCGGCCTCGCCGTAGCGGCCCAGCGCGACGAGGCCGCGCAGCATGTCCGCGAAATCGCCGCGCGCCGGGTTCATGTCCGTGTCGACCGGGCCCGGCTGGATGTTGTTGACGGTGATGCCGCGGGCGCCGAGGTCGCGCGCCATTCCCTTGACGAGGCCGACCAGCCCAGCCTTGCTCATCGCGTAGACCGCGCCGCCCTGGAACGGCATGCGCTCGGCGTTGCAGCTGCCGAGGGTGAGGATGCGCCCACCCGTCGGCAAGTGTTTCAGCGCCGCCTGCACGGCGACGAAGACGCCCCGGAGATTGACGGCGAGGGTGCGATCGAGGTCGGCGAGGTCGAAGTCCTCGATGGGCGCCATGGCGGCGACTCCGGCATTGACGACCAGGATGTCGAGGCCACCGAGGCCGGACGCGGCCTTCGCGACCGCCTGCTGGATCGCCTCTGCATCCCCGCTGTCGGCCTGGATCGCCATGACCGTGCCGCCGGCGCCACGTGCCGCGGTCGCCGTCCCCTCGGCCTGTTCGGCGTTGCTGACGAAGGTGAAGGCGACCCGGGCGCCTTCACGGGCAAAGCGTCGGACGATCGCGGCACCGATTCCACGGCTGCCGCCGATCACGAGGGCGGACCGGTTTCGGAGATCGATGTTCATGGTTTCACCTCGATCGGAAGAGACTCGGACCGCCGCGACGGTCGCGCTCACCCCTTCGGCGCGAGGGGTCCGCTGACCGCCGGCGAATCGCCGTGGGTCTCGAGGATCTCGACCATGTAGCCGTCGGGATCCCGGACGAACGCCGCCGTCACCGGCCAATGCTCGAGGCGGGTCGGCGGCGTGATCGACTCGGCGCCCGCGGCGATGCAGCGGTCGTAGAGCGCCTTGCAGTCGTCCGACTGGAGGTAGAGCTTCCAGAACGCATTGCCGTGGTCGATCGGGCCCTTCTGGGCATGATGTCGCGCGAGCTGGATGCGCCCGCCCGTCTCGCCCGAGAGGACGACCTCGCGGAAGTCCTCCGTCTCGATGCGGTGGGTGACCTTCAGGCCGAGCACGCTCTCGTAGAAATGGACCGATTTGTCGAGGTCCGTCACGTTGATGCAGAACTGGTCGACGGTCGTCTTCATGCTCGTCCTCCCTTTCGATGGGTTTCGGGCGATGGTGTTCGCGGGGGCTCGGAGTCGATGCTCGCTAGGCCGCGGCGCGCGGCTGCTGGAAGCTCGCCTTGTCCGGGCCGATGCGCGCTGCGAGCGGCATCAGCTTCTCGACATCGAGTCCGTAGAAAGCGGCGGCGTTGCCGCCGAGCATCGCCTCGAGCTCCGCGTCGGGCACGCCGTGAAGGGCGTCGAGCTGCTGCTGGCGGGTCACCGGCCAGCTCCCCTCCGGATGCGGATAGTCGCTGCCCCACATCATGTTGCCGACCCCGATCGCATGGCGCGCCTCGGCCTCCCGCCGCGACATGCACGAGGCGCCGATCATCACGTTCTTGCGGAACGTGTCGGCGGGGGACTCGGCGAGGTGGTCGCGGAAGTCGCCGAGCTTCTGGCTCTCGCGCGTCTGCGCATAATGGAATTCGAGCCGATCGAGGTAGTCGGGGACCCAGGCGGA
>CAUJGH010000088.1 GCA_963169575.1 Myxococcota bacterium
AGTGGTTACCGGTGTTCCTCTGCAGCTCGAGATCGACGCCGATGTACCCGAGGACGATCATGCCGATCGCGAGCGATCCGCTCCGCAGCATGCGCGTCGAAATGCAGCGCGCGCAGAGCAGGAGCGGTCCGACCCCCGCGCCGAGCACGCAGAGCGATTTCGAGAGGATCGCCGCCAGGACGACGACGCGAACGGAGATGTCGTCCGGCGTCAGCGCGAGCTCGCGCTTGTAGTAGGCGAACTCGCCGGGCAGGAAGAAGATCGCCGCAGCGAGCGGGAGCAGGCTCGCGAACACGAGCGTCGCAGGCCCGATCGGACCGCCCTTCACGACGCTCGTCCCCGAACCCCTGACGCGCACCGCCGCCTCTGGTCCGTTTCTCGCAAGACGGTGGTCCGCGGCGAGACCAGGGCGCGACTGCATCGATGCGAGCATCGCCGTTCGAGTCGAAGGGCCGTGACCGCCTCCGGCCATGCATGGATGGCCCGCTCGCCAGCGAAGCGGCGCTTCAGCGACACGGATCCTCCGGGTGATCGCTGGACGGGGACGGCGGGTTCGGGTCCCCGAATTCCCAGAGCGTCTCCTTCATGATCGCGTTCCAGCCCCGCTCGAGGTCCATGAACTGCGCGGCGTCCTCGCGCCCGCGCCGCGCCTCGTCGGGATGGTCGGCCCAGCGCGCCGCGAGATCGCGGGCCGTGCGGAAGTGCAGGACGGCGAAGCCATCCTCTCCGCCGTCGCCGCGGAGCTGCTCGACGACCACGTTCTGTTCGTAGCGCCAGATCGGGACGGTGAACGACATCGCGATCGCCGCGTGCTGCGTGCGCCAGCGCTCGGCGAACGCCGCGCGCGAGAGCTCCGGCCTGCGGAACACGCTGCTCACCATCCGCACGCCGGGGCTCGGCGTGCCCGAAGGCCAGGTCCGCGGTGCTTCGGCGATCCGGCTCTCCTCGACGAGCCAGGCCGACGGCGCCTCGGGCCAGCGTGCGACGGCTGCGCGCAACGCATCCGCCGTGCCCCAGAGCTCGACGAACTCGGCGGCGGTCGACGCGGGAGGCGCTGAAGGCACGCCGATCGAAAAGGCGGAATCCGCTGCGCTCTCGCTGAGCGCGCGGAGAGAGAACGCGTCGAGGCCCGCGACGTATTGCGCGAGCTCGGGCAAAGGGTGGCGGTGGACGAGGATCGCCTTCGCGAGGTCACCCCGGCTCACGGCTCCCACCCGAAGCGCGCGTAGAGCGGCGCGAGCTCGCGGTGGAGGCGAGCGCGCCCCGGGCCCTGCCCCTCCGGATCGTAGTCGTGGCCGCTCACGAAGGATGCAGCAGCCTCCCGCTCCCGCTCGAGAAAGGCCGTGTATTCGGGAGTCGGCGTGAATCCGAAGCGCGCATAGACCGCCTCGACGGCGGCCTTCGGATCACGGCAGAGCGCGCGGTAGTCGACCACGGCGCAGCGATCGGCCGGGAGCTCGTCCGAGAGCTCCGCCATGAAGCGATAGTTGTCGACGTTGGCCTCGGCGAGGGCGTGGGCGGCGGCCTCGACCTGCTCCGGCGGCGAGCCGAAGCCGCGCCAGTACCACGACATCAGATCGACGAGACTCGGGATCGACTCCGCGGGATGGCGCATCATCATCACGAAGCGCGCGTCGGGAAAATATTCGCGGAGCGCGCGGATCTTCATCGTGAAGCTCGGGCTCTTGCAGCAATGGATCCGATCGGAGCCGTAGAGGTAGAGCTGGCGCTGGACGAGCCCACGGTAGAAGCGGAACTGCCGGCGCCGCGCCGTCTCCGACTGGCGATCCCCGTAGAGCTGCCCGATCAGCTCGGCATAGTCGAAGGGAAAGACGAGCGAGCCGCTGCTCCAGTTGTTGAACAGGAGGAAGTCGTCCTCCTCGGGCCCGTCGAGGCGCCAGTTGTGCTTGCCGCGCACGTCCGCGAAGACGGCGTCCTCGGTCGACCGAAGGCGGCGCGCGATCCGGCCGCCGAGCAGGCGGCGGTCGAGCGCGGCGAGCCCATGGACGAGCCGGCGCTGCACGATCGAAGGCAGCAGCATCTCCCACGTCCGGAACCAGCTGAAGCGCCGGGCGTCGCCGGCGAGCAGGCGGTGCATGTGGGTCGTCCCGCTGCGGCCGTTGCCGACGATGAAGACGGGCCCGGCGATGCGGACCCTGCGAAAGCGCGGGTAGAAGATCCGATCCAGCGCGAGTCCGACAAACGTCGCGGCGCTGAAGACCGAGAGCGCGAGAAAGACGCCATAGAGGAAGAGCTTGCGCTTCCAGCGGAACGGCTCGCCGGCGATCCGCCGCAGGATCAGCCACCAATTCGCGAAATCGAAGTCCATCATCGTCCGCCGAGCAGCCTCTCGGCTGCCTGCTCGAGCGCCCCCCGCCGATCGGCGAGCGACATCGCGCTCGCATCCGCCGGCCAGGGCGCCGGATTCAGCAGCACCGTCATGCCCGCCTCTTCGAGGCGCCGCTTCGCCTCGCGATCCGGCGCCGTCCGCAGCGCGAGCGCCACGTCGAAGGGTCGATTCCCGCGCCCCGCCTCGCGCCGCAGCCGCTCGATCTGCGCGATGCGTTCGAGCGCCTCGTCGACGTCGTAGTAGACGCCGAGCCAGCCATCCCAGCGCGCGGCGCGCGCCAGCGCCGCCGGGCTC